>NZ_RAVY01000088.1:0-37199 GCF_003611625.1 Corallococcus sp. CA054B | reverse complement strand
GTCCCCACCCGCCCCACCAAGGGGTCCATTTCAGAACCTGTGCAGCCCCCACCGTCATGGCGAGGCCCGATCGTCGCCGGCCGGTAGCCTCCTTCCGCTCGCGTCCGGGGGTGGACAGAGCGCCGCGCCCTCGGGGCGGGAATGCAGGCGGAGCGGATCCATCCACCAGCGGATGCACACCGCGCGTGGCATCACAGCGCACGCTCGGCAGCAGGGCGGAAGGCGATTAGGGTGACGCCGCCTTCACAGCGCGGGAGCAATGCCATGAAAGCAGTGCGCTTCTCGGCCTTCGGGCCGCCCCCCGACGTCGTCCAGGTGGTGGAGGAGCCCCCCGCGCCGCTGAAGCCCGGCGAGGCGCGGCTGGCCGTGCTCGCCACGCCCATCAATCCCTCCGACCTGCTCACCCTGTCCGGCGAATACGGCGTGCTGCCCAAGCTGCCCGCCACGCCCGGCAACGAGGGCGTGGGCCGCGTGGTGGAGGTGTCCGGCACCGACGCCGTGGCCGTGGGCGACCTCGTGTTCCTCCCGCTGGGCGCGGGCACCTGGCGCACCCACCTCACCGCGCCCGCCGCGCAGCTGTTGCCCGTGCCGCCGGGTCTGGACCTGCTCCAGGCGAGCATGCTGCTCATCAACCCGCCCACCGCCTATTTGATGCTGCGTCAGTTCGTGACGCTCCAGCCCGGCGAGTGGGTGGTGCAGAACGCCGCCAACTCCGCGGTGGGCCGTTACCTCATCACCCTGGCGCAGGTGATGGGCCTGAAGACCGTCAACGTCGTGCGCCGCCAGGAATTGGCCGACCAGCTCAAGGCCCAGGGCGCGGACGTGGTGCTGCTGGACACGGACGAGCTGCCCCAGCAGGTGCGCGCGGCCACCGGCGGCGCGAAGGTGCGGCTGGGCATCGACGCGGTGGGCGGTGAGTCCGCGCGCCGCGTGGGCGACTGTCTCTCCACCGGCGGCACGCTGGTGAACTACGGCGCCATGAGCGGCAAGGGCCCCATGCTGTCCGCGGCGGCCACCATCTTCAAGGACGTCACCCTGCGCGGCTTCTGGCTGACGCGCTGGCTGCGGGATGCCCCGCGCGAGGAGCAGAACGCCACGCTCGCGCGGCTGGCGGAGCTGATGGCCGTGGGCACGCTCCAGGCGCCCGTGGACGGCACCTATCCGCTGGAGCGCATCCAGGACGCGGTGAAGCGCGCGCTGGAGCCGGGCCGCAACGGCAAGATTCTGCTCACCCCCAACCCCGCGGCGTGAAGCACCCGCCGCTCACTTGAAGGAACGACGACCATGAAGCGAGTCGAAGGCAAGGTGGCGCTGGTGACCGGCGGCGCGGGGGGCCTGGGCGCCGCGTCCGCCCGGATGCTCGCGCGCGAGGGCGCGAAGGTGGTGGTCACCGACCGGCGCGAGGGCGAGGCCCGCGCGGTGGCGGAGGCGCTGGGAGACGCCGGCCTGTTCCTCCCGCTGGACGTCACCCGCGAGGACCAGTGGGTGAGCGCGCTGGCGCGCACGGTGGAGAAGTTCGGGCGGCTGGACGTGCTCGTGAACAACGCCGGCATGGGCATCGTGAAGGACGTGGAGGAGATGTCCCTGGACGAGTGGAAGTTCGTGCACTCGGTCAACCTGGACGGCGTGTTCCTGGGCTGCAAGCACGGCATCCGCGTGATGAAGGAGTGCGGGTCCAAGGGCTCCATCATCAACATCTCCTCCATCGCGGGGCTCGTGGGCGTGCCGCAGTTCCCCGCGTACTGCTCCAGCAAGGCCGCCGTGCGCATGCTGTCCAAGTCCGTGGCGCTGCACTGCGCCTACAAGGGCTATGGCATCCGCTGCAATTCCATCCACCCCGGCTACGTGGAGACCGCCATGGTGGAGGCGCTGGCCCAGGCCGGTGGCCAGGCGGAGAAGACGCGCGCGCGCATGCTCAAGGGCATCCCCGCGGGCCGCTTCGGTGAGCCGGACGACGTGGCCAACGCCGTCGTCTACCTGGCGTCGGACGAGTCCAAGCTGATGACCGGCGCGGAGATGGTCCTCGACGGCGGCGCCACCGCGCAGTAGCGCGGCGGGCCCCCACTCCAGGCGCCCGGGGACGTCACTCCCAGGGCGCCCCGAGCAGCTCCCCGAAGCGGACGGCCAGCTCCATGCGGCCCACCAGCAGCTGTCCCCAGGCGGTGGACTGCGCGGCCCAGGTGGCTGGCGTGAGCCCCAGGGTCTCGAAGAGCTTCATCACGTCCCCGCCCTGCTGCATCGCCTTGATCATCCGCGCGTAGTCCACGAGCGTGGGGAAGGCGGACTCCGGGAAGAGCACCTCGCGGTCCACGTCCTTCAGCGGCACGCGGGGCTGGAGCGTCGCCAGCAGGCGCTGCGCGTTCACGCGGGCGAGCGTGTCCTGCTGTTCGCGTTCGGCGGCCTGCCGGGCCTGGAGCGCTTCGGCGGCGCGGCGCTGGACCTCCAACTGGCGCTCCTGGTCGCGGCGGCGGGACTCGGCCACCTGGCGGTCGATGGCGCGCTGCCGCTCGCGCTCCTCGTCCTCACGCCTGCGCTCGCGGCGCTCCCGCATCATCCGCAGCGCGTTGTGCGTGTCGTCCAGGAAGTCGCGGTGGATGTTGGACTCCTCCTGCGGAGACGGCGTGGCGCGCACGCGCTCTTCGAAGGCGGGGAGCCACGACTCGAAGTGCTCCAGCTCCGCGTCCAGGACGTCGCGGATGCTGGCGTCGCGGGACTCCAGTCCGTTGCGCAGCGCCATGGCGCCCTTCGACACGGAGAGGGACGCCGTGCGCGGGCGCGTGCCCACCACCTCCTCCGCCGCGTCCCAGAGGGCGCGCAGCCTCTTGGGCAGCGCCTCCACCGGGACGCGGTCCAGCAGCTGCTCCGTCTGGCGGTAGAGCCCTTCTGGATCCACGCGCCACCAGGTCTGGAAGCGCGCGAGCGCGTCCGGCTCCACTTCGCACTGGTGCTCCCACAGGCGGTCGCGCCAGGCCGCGAAGGCGGTGAGCAGGGCCGCGCGCTCGGCGGGATGGGACTGGAAGCGGCGCCACACGGCTTCGACGAACAGCTCGCTTCCGGTGAGGGAGCGCCAGGAGCGCACCACTCGGGACAGCGGCGTCACCAGCAGGTGCTGGCCCGGCCCTTCCCAGATGGCCATCAGCAACCGGCCAAGGTGCCCGGGGTCGGGGTGCTTCTCCGTGCGCGCGACTTCCGGGACGAGGCCCAGGTGCCGGCCCTTGGAGGGGAACATGATCAACGCTTGCAGCAGGGCCTCGCCGCTGTACATGTCGCGGGCCCAGTCGTTCAGCCGCCGCTGTTCGTCCACACCCGAATGGTGGAGGAAGCGCGCGAACTCGGACTCGCCGAAGCACGCGGTGCGGTCCTTCGTCGTGCCCCGGTCGATGGCGTGCACGGTCTCTTCCAGGAAGGCCCACATCGCCTCGGACTCTTCTTCCTCGGGAGGCTCGGGGTCGTCGCGGGGAGGCGTGGCGGCCCAGCTGAAGAAGTCGAGCGCGGTCTTCGCGGGCAGGTCGCTCAGCACCGAGCGCGCCCAGCGGGCCCAGCGCTGCTGGTCTTCCAGCCCCCACTCGCGGAAGGGGCGCCGCTTCGCGAAGGAGAGCAGCTCGTCCGCGAGCGACCCGACCGTGCGCAGCGACACGGTGAGCAGCGCTTCCAGGGCGCCCTCGGGCGGAGGGGTGGGAAGTTCGCGGAGGACCTCCCTGGCGAAGGCCGCGTCCCCATCCTTCCGCAGGCGCGCGAGCAGCCGGCGCGAACCCCACTGGCTCAGGGTGCGCCGCGCGAAGGCGGCGACGTCCGCGTCGGAGGAGTCCAGCGCCTGGGAGACCTCCATCTCGTCGCGAAGGCACAGCGCGCACTCGAAGCGGACCTCCGGGTCGGAGCCATACAGGCCCCGGTGCAGCGCTTCGGTGACGTTCGCCGGTATCGGCTCATGCGACGCCCGCGTCCAGGCGACCGCGGCGCGCGCGGACAGCTCCGGCACATGGAGCACGCCCAGGGCGAGCGTCCGGATCCGCTCACGCTCCTCGGGGCTGAGCCGCGGGTCGAGGCCATTGCGCCAGCGCGTCATCGCGAGCATGGCCTCCACCGCCACGCGGCCCTCCCCGTGCAGCACCTGGTTGCTCACGGAGAAGCGGGCGTCCCGCGACCAGTTGCCCTGGTGCACACAGGCGAGCGCGCCCAGGAGGCGCAGGGTCGGATCCGGTGATTTGTCCGCCAGCCACTCCACCGAGTCCGGCATGGGGCTGAAGGGCGCGAGCATCTCCTCCAGGGCCGCCTCCTCGATGGGGAGTATCAGCGCCCACGCGTCCTCCAGCTCCCGCACGAAGCCGCGCTGGATGAGGAGGGGCTCGATGCGACGGGCGTCCTCCGCGAGGCGCTGCACCGCGCCCCACTGCCGTGCGTAGCGCGCCTCCAGCACCGCCACCTGGGCGGGCTCCAGCGCGGCGGTGCGGGCCGCCAGGGCGAAGCGGTCCACGCCGGACTTCACCAACGCGCGCGCGGAGCCATGGCGCTCCGGCGGGATGGCGCCGCAGAGGCAGTGCGGGCACGCGGCATCAGCAGGGATGAAGCGGATGCACCCGGGGCAGCGAACCTCCGCGCCCTGGCGCACGCCGCTGTCGAGCAGGGCGGACATGCCGTGTGTCTACCCCGGTCCGGGGGTGTCACGCACCCGGGCCACGTGCGGCCCGCACGGCTCCTGGAGGCCCTGGCGCGGGACTACCTGCGAGGTGCCAGAACGATGATCGCCATTCCTGTCAGGGCCACCAGGGCCCCCACGATGTCCCAGGTGCTGGGCCGCTCCCCTTCCACGGCCCACAGCCAGGCCAGGGCCACCGCGATGTAGACGCCTCCATAGGCGGCATAGGTCCGCGCGGCCCCCGTGGGGTGGAGCGTCAGGAGCCATGCGAAGGCGGCGAGGCTCACGGCCGCCGGAACGAGGAGCAGCGGAGATCTCCCCTCGCGCAGCCAGAGGTAGGGCAGGTAGCACCCCACCACTTCGGCCACGGCGGTCAGGACGAAGAGGCCCAGGGCTCGCAGGAGGATGAGCATGGGGCGCTTCGTTCCACGGGGTGAGGTGCGCCAGCAAGCGCGTCCGCGAGGGGCGGTTGGAATGATGCCCTTCCGCTGCATGGCATTGCCAGCCGTGACTGTGCCATTCGTATGCCTATCCAGGGAGGCACACACATGGGCGCATTGGACGGGAAGATCGCGGTCGTCACGGGCGGCAGCACGGGCATTGGCTTCGCCATCGCGGAGCGCTTCGCCAGCGAGGGCGCGGAGGTGGTCATCGCCGGGCGCCGGCAGCAGCGCCTGGAGGACGCGGCGGCGAGGATTGGCCGGGGCGCCCGGGGCGTCGTCACCGACGTGGGCGACGACGCGCAGGTGAAGCGGCTCATCGACTCCGTGCCGCGCGTGGACCTGCTGGTGACGTGCGCGGGCGGGGCCGTGTTCGGCGCGGTGGACAGCGTGCCCTCGCAGTCGTGGCGGGCCCTCTTCAACGACCGCTTCTTCGGCCAGCTCTCCGCCTGCCACCACGCGGTGCCGAAGATGGCCCCGGGCAGCGCCATCATCCTGTGCTCCGGCATCGCGGGTCACACGGCCCTGGTGAACTACTCGGGCGGCGCGGGCCTGTGCGGCGCGGTCAACGCCATGGGCCGCTCGCTGTCCGTGGAGCTGGCGCCCAAGGGCATCCGCGTCAACGTCCTGTCCCCCGGCCTGACGCGCGACACGGACATCGACTGGGGCGTCCCGCCGGAGCAGGTGGGCGCGTTCCTGGACGCGCTCGTGAGCAAGGTGCCCCTCAAGAAGCCAGGCACCGTGCACGACATGGCGGACGCGGCGTACTTCCTCGCCACGTGCGCGTACGCCACCGGTCAGGTCATCGACATCGACGGCGGCTGGACCGCCGGAGCGTAGCGCTCCAAAGGACGGATGCGCCGGTGCCGGAGGAGCGATAGATACGTCGCTCCGATGAGCGCGACGCGCGCTGGAGGCCGTCTACGCACGCGTGGAGGCACGTGCGGCGGACATCTCCAGCTCCCATGACTGGTGGCCCTGTCGCCGGGGGTGTGCTCACTGCTGCCGTCACCTGGCCGCGCCGCTCCCGCTCACACAGCTGGAGTGGAGCTACCTGGAGGAAGGGCTCCAGCAGCTCTCCGCTGAAGTGCTGGAGGAGCTCCGCGCCCGCGTCGACGCCATGGCCGGGCAGGAGGCGCGTCCGTACACCTGCCCGCTGCTGGACCGGGAGACGGGGGCCTGCCGCGTCTACGCGCACCGGCGGGCAGGCCGTCGACTTCCGCGGGCCCGTGCACCGCGCCGTGCTGGAGCGCATGGGGCTGTGGGAGGCCATCCACGAACGGCGGACGCGGCTGGGCACGCAGGCCTTCGTCGACGCCACGGGCCGGACGCTGGCGGAGGTCCCGGCGTTGATGATGAGCGGCGACGTGGAGCTTCAACGCGGCGACCTCTGCCAGCTGCTCTTCGAGCGCACCCGTGAGCAGGTGGAGTACCGCTTCGGGGACAGCCCCACCGCGCTCCACGAAACGCCCGACGGCGTGGAGGTCGGGTTCGAGCAGCACGCCCCTCAACGCTTCGACCTGGTGGTGGGGGCGGATGGGTTGCGCTCGAACGTGCGCTCGCGCGTCTTCGGTGGGGATGACGGCCACCTGAGGCACCACGGCTTCCGCGTCGTGGGATGCACGCTGCCGAACGTGCTCGGCCTGCGGCGGCAAGGCGTCATCTACAGCGAGCCCGGCCGCGGCGTGTGCGTCACCAGCGCCCGCGCCGAGGACGAAGCCCGCGCGCTGTTCGTGTTCACCGGCGCGCCCCTCGGCCCTCGGGAGCGGTCCCTGGACGTGGCGCGCGAAGCGGTGGCGACGGCCTTCGTGGAGGCGGGCTGGAGGACCGCCCGGCTCGTGGAGGCGCTGCGCGGGGCGGAGGACCTCTACTTCGACGCCATCAGCTCCGTCCGGCTCCCGCGCTACTCACACGGGCGCGTGGTGTTGCTGGGAGACGCGGCCTGGGGCGGCACGCTGGAAGGACAGGGCACGCCCATGGCGATGGTGGGCGCGTACGTGCTCGCCGGGGAGCTGCTCTCGAATCCGGGCGCGCACGCCCGGGCCTTCGCGCGCTTCGAGTCCCGGCTCCGGCCCTACGCGACGAAGTGCCAGGAAGGCGCGAGCCACGTGGGCGGGTTCTTCGCGCCCCGCACGCGGGCCGGCCTGTTCCTGCGCAATCACATCTATCGACTGCTCACCACGAAGCCGCTGGAGCGCGTGTTCGAGAAGCTCGTCACCCACGCTGCCACCGGGTTCGTGCTGCCAGAGTACGCGGAGGCCTTCACGCATCAATCCGACAGCCGATGAAAACTAGAAAGCCGCCAATCCCGTGGCATAGCTCGCCGCGCGCCTGGAGCACCCAGGAGCAACCTTCCTCCAACAACGAGAGTCCGCATGAAGAAGACGGGAATGATGTGGGGGCTGTGTGTCGCGATGGGTCTCTCCGCCATCAGCTTCGCCGGCGAGCGATTCAGCGCTTCGGTCTACGTCAACACCACGACCCGCGCTTTCAGCGGAAACCTGGGAACGGCCCGCAACGGCTTGGACAGCGTGTCGTACCTCTGGTGTGCTTCCAACTCGGCGGGGGTCGGCCGGTGCTACGCGAAGGATGCCTCCGGCACCACCGCGAGCTGCGCGACCATCGACGCCGACATGCTCGCGACGATCCGTTCGCTGAACTCGGATTCGAACCTGCAGGTCTCCTACGACAGCCTGGGGGAGTGCACGTTCATCCACGTCGCCACCGGTTCTCACTTCGAGACCAAGGGCCCCTGAGCCGCTCGCGTTGAAGGCACCCCGCGCCATGATTCCACTCAGCCGCACGCTCGTCGTGCTCAACCTGATGTTCTTCGGCGCGGGGCTCGCCCTCTTCGTGCAGGGCCAGCGCGCCTCCGACAGCAACCGGGAGCTCGAGACCCGGTTGGAGCGGATGGAGGGACGCCTCGACCAGCTGCTCGCGCGGCGACAGGCTCCCGCCGTGGCGCTGTCCGGGGCACCCTCCCCCGCGCTGCCTTCGGACCTGGACGCGCGCATTGAGCAGGCCGTGAGCCGCGCGTTGCAGGCCCAGGCGCCCCATGTCCCGCCCCGGGAGGACCCGGCCCCCCAGGAGCCCTCCGCGCCAGACACGCGGAACGCCGAGGCCTGGGCCCGCGGCAACGAGGTGGTGGAGCGGGCACTCTCCGCACGCCGGTGGGGAGATGCCCAGGCGCGCGAGCTGGCGGCGTCCGTGCCCCTGCTCACGCAACAGCAGCAGATGAACCTCCTGCGCCGGCTCAGCGTGGCCATCAACGAGGGCCAGCTGAAGGTGGAGACTCTCGGGCCGCCCTTCTAGCGGGCTACCGCGCCTCCGCCGCCTGCTTCAGCGTGGCGATGTCCAGTTTCACCATCTTCAGCATCGCGCGCATGACGCGGTCCCGCTTCGCCTCGTCCGGATCCTGCAACACCTGCTGCATATAGGTGGGGACGATCTGCCAGGACAGCCCGAAGCGGTCCTTGAGCCAGCCACACTGCGCCGGCTTGCCACCGCCCGCGAGGAGCTTGTCCCACAGCGCATCCAGCTCCGCCTGCGTCTCACAGTCCACGCTCAGCGACACGGCGTCCGTGTAGGAGGGGCCCGGTCCACCGTTGAGCGCGACGAAGCGCTGTCCCGCGAGCTGGAAATCAATGGTCAGCACCGTGCCCTTGGGCGCGGGCCCCGCCTCCGTGTAGCGGGTGACGCTCAGGACCTTCGAGTCCTGGAAGATGGACGTGTAGAAGGCGACGGCCTCCTCCGCGTTGTAGTTGCACCACAGGCAGGTGACGATCTTCTGGGGTACGGACATGGGGACTCCTCCTGAGGGCTACGGTGGACGCCGCGCCGGCAGGAGGCAGCAGCACGAAGCCCGGCCGCCCTTCTCCCATTCAGTCGTGCAACCCCTGGCCTGCGTTCAAGGGTGGGCGCCAGCGGCCTGCTGAGCGGCGTCGGGCTGCGTGGGCACCTTCAGCTCCCCGGAGATGATGCGGGCCCGGAGCGCGTCCACCGTGCGCAGCGCCTCCGCCTTGCCCGGGAAGTCCAGCCGCACGGGCGCCAGCCCCATGCCTCCCTCCTTCAACCCGAGCGAGACATTCCCGCCCTGGAAGCGCCCCTGGCGGTGCTCGCGGATGGCCTCGTAGACCACCAGGTCCACGTGCTTCACGACGGCGGACAGCACCGCCTCTGGCGCCAGGTGGGACGGGTCGGAGTCCACGCCAATCACAGACACGGCCTTGCCGGCTTCGCGCGCCTCCTTCACGGCCTGGATGGCGCCCAGGCCGTCCACGCCGGCCGCCGCGAAGACGACGTCCGTGTTCTTGAGCAGCAGGTCCTGCCCCACCTGCTTGCCCAGGGCGAAGTCCGTGAAGCTGCCGGTGTAGTTCACCAGCACCGTGGCGTTCGGGTTCGTCGCGGCCACGCCGGCCCGGAAGCCGGCCTCGTAGCGCTGCACCAGGGGAATCTTCATCCCGCCGACCATGCCCACCCGGCCCGTCTTCGTGACGAGCCCGGCCAGGGCGCCCGCGAGGAAGCAGCCCTCCTCCTCCCGGAACACCACCGTGCGCACGTTGGGCAGCGTGATGACCCGGCCCTGCGCGTCCAGGAGCGGGCTGTCCACCAGAAGGAAGGGCAGTGAGGGATTGCGCCGGGCCACCGTCTCCACGGCGTTCTCCAGCATGAAGCCCACGCCCATCACCAGCGATACGCGCTGCTCCGCGAGCAGCTGGAGGTTCGGCTCGTAGTCCTCCGCCACGCGGCTCTGGAGGACCACCGGCGTGATGCCCAGTGGGCCCAGCTCCCCTCCGCGCGCGGCGATGTCCGGAGCCAGCGAGGCCTGCCGCTCGGACGCGGTGACCTCCTGGTAGCCCGCCTTCTCGTACTTCTTCCCCGCGGCCCACAGCTCCAGTCCGCGCAGGGCGGAGTCGTTGAAGGAGTGGTCGCCCCGGCCGCCCAGTCCCAGCACCAGGCCGACGGTGGGCGCGGGCGGCGCGGCGGGCGCCTCCTTCTTGCAGCCGGTGACGGCCGCCAACAGACACAGGACGAGGGAGGGGATTTGGCGGCGCGGGCTCATGACACCGCGAAATGTATCACGCGCCTTCTGGCCCGTCGGATGACGGCGGAGCCGCTCAGCGTTGCGTCAGCGTCGCGGGCCCATCTTCAATCATCGCGTCGAACAGGTCGCGACCGGCCGGCCTCACGATAGGCTGCGCCCCATGACCTACCGACGCGCTCCGGTGAAGGCTCCGCGACTCTCTGGCATGGCCCTCAAGGCCATGGTCAACACGCTGGAGCGGGGCGGCGTGGGCCCGGCACTGCTGGAGAAGTTGATGCGGGACAGCGGCATCGAGCAATGGCGCGAGCTGCCCGCTGGCGATGCGCCGCCCGTCCAGTACCCGCTGCCGCAGGGTGCGCCTCCCGCAGAAACACAGACGCCGGTGGAGCAGGCCGCGCGCGCAGCCGCCGCGTCCCCCGTGACGCCGAAGCGGGAGACGGTCTCGGCGTTCGCTCGCGCCTACCGGGACGGGAGCACGGATCCGGTGGCCGTGGCGCGCAAGGTCCACGAGGCGATTGAACGGCTGGACGCCGGTGCGGACCGCCTGGGGCTCTTCATCGCTCGCAAGCCGGAGGAGGTGCTGCGCTCGGCGGAGGCGTCCGCGGAGCGGCTGCGCGCGGGCGCCCCCTTGAGCGTGTTCGACGGGGTGCCCGTCGTCATCAAGGACGAGCTGGACCTGGCCGGCTTCCCCACGACGCTGGGCACCACGTTCCGCACCGAGCCGGCCCGGACCGACTCCACCGTGGCCGCCCGGTTGAAGGGCGCGGGCGCGGTCATCCTGGGCAAGGCCAACATGCAGGAGATTGGCATCAACCCCATCGGGTTGAACCCGCACCACGGCGCCGCGCGCAACCCGTGGAACCGGGGCCACATCACCGGCGGCAGCTCCAGCGGCTCCGGAGCCGTGGTGGCGGCGGGCCTGTGCCCGGTGAGCATTGGCGCGGACGGCGGCGGCTCCATCCGCATCCCCGCCGCGCTGTGCGGCGTCGTCGGCCTCAAGGCCACCTGGGGCCGCATCCCGGAGACGGGCGTGCCGCCGCTGTGCTGGAACGTGGCGCACGTGGGCCCGCTGGGCCTCACCGTCGACGATGTCGCGGCGGCGTATGCGATTGTCGCCGGGCCGGACGGCCACGACGTCGTCTCCCGGCAGCAACCTCCGCATCACCTGTCTGGCCTTGAAGACGGCGCGTTGAAGGGCGTCCGTCTGGGAATCTGCACGCCTTATTTCGAAGACGCGGATCCGGACGTGGTGTCGCGCTGCCGCGAGGCCGTGCGCGCCCTCACCGACGCGGGCGCCACGGTGGTGGAGCTGCCCGCGCCGGACCTGAACACCATCCTCTGGACGCACAGCTGCATCATCCTGAGCGAGATGGCGGAGGCGATGCTGCCGCAGGTGAAGGCCCGCGCGTCGGTGTTCGGGCTCGACTCGCGCACCAACCTGGCGCTGGGGCGTCACTTCCGGGCCACGGACCTCATCCACGCGCTGCGGCACCGGCACCGGCTGACCCGCGAGCTGCTGGCGCTCATGGCGGACGTGGACGTCATCGTCACCCCGACGACGGCGAGCACCGCGCCCGCCATCCCCGAGGCGACGCTCCCCGCAGGCGAGTCGAACCTGCCGGTGGTGGACGCCCTGATGCGCTTCATCCGCCTGGCGAACCTCACCGGCTGCCCTGCCCTCTCCGTGCCCGCGGGCTTCGACCGCGCCGGCCTGCCCGTGGGCGTGCACCTCATGGGGCGCCCCTACGAGGAGCACCTGCTGCTGCGCCTGGGCCGCGTGGTAGAGCGCGCGACCGAGCGCCGCACGCCGGGCATCCACGTCAGCGTTCTGCCCTGAGCGGGACAACTCTTCTTCTCATCTCCCGATAACCTCCCCGAACCACGAGCACGGAAGGCCCGGGACATGTCCATCGACGGAGTGGGGAGAGGCGGAGCCCGGCAGGTGACGCCGCGCGCCGTGGAGGAACAGTCCGGCCCCGTGGCGAAGAACGCGCTCGCGCGTCCCCTGGCGGCCAAGGACGTCTTCGAGGCGAAGCGCGCCCAGTCCTCCACCCCGGGCAACGCGAACCTGCCGCCCATCCAGTCCAACACGGGCACGGTCCAGGCCGGCACGGTGCAGCTGGATGACGCGACGAAGGTGGCTCGCGGCGCGCTGAAGATCGACTCGAAAGCGGATCCGAAGCTCTACGACGGCATGTACCTGGGCTCGGACGGCTACGCCTATCCGCCGGACAAGTTCTCCGTCTCGGAGGTGCCGCCGTTCAAGCCGGAGAAGCCCATCGCGTCCCCGACGCCGACGACGTACCACGTCAACGGCATCCTCACGCAGCCGCAGGGAGACGGGAACGCCACGGGCGAGGCCCAGAAGCTGGCGAACGAGTCGGGCACCAACGTGGTGCCCATCTACAACGCCACGGAGGGACTGCCCGCGGACGTGACGCAGACGGGCCTGGACCGGCTGGGCCTCGGTGACAACAAGGCAGCCCAGACGCTGGCGGACGCCATCTACAGGGACCTGCAGGCCGGCAAGAAGGTCAACGTCACCGGCTACAGCCAGGGCGGCGCCATCGTGTCGAGCGCGCTGCGCGAGGTGGACAACCGCATCAAGGACGACATGGGCGGCTTCTGGGGAAACCTGCCCATCTTCGGCGACGGCAACCGCGACAAGCGCGAGGCGCTGCTCGGGAACATCAACGTCTCCACCTTCGCGGGCGCGGGCAAGACGTTCCCGGACGGGCCCAAGTACACCTTCTACGTGAACAAGCAGGACCCCGTGCCCACGTGGCTGGGCACGCACGCGTTCAACCCGGTGACGGACATCGTCAGCGGCATCGCGTCCGGCCTCTTCCCCGGCATCGGCATCCTCAACGGAGGCCCGTCCACCCAGTACCCGGAAGGCGCCACCATCCACACCTTCGACTCCCCCGGGAACGGCGAGGTCTTCGCCCTGGACGGCAAGCACGGCATCGACACGTACCTGAACAACATCCAGGACGCGGTCTGAAGCCACCGGGGCGCGATGGCGCCCCGGGACGAAGCACGCCTACTCGCCCGTGGAGCACTTCCGCGGGCAGCTGGCGCCAATCAGCTCACACCGGTCGATCTGCGCCTGCGTGGTGGCGTTCTGCAGGCACCGGCTCAGGTTCACGCTGCAGGCCTCCAGACACGCCTCGACGGGATCCAACGCCTGCTCCGCCGACTGGATGTCCAGGCCCTCCTCCGTGCCAGGGCCGCCACAGCCCACCAGCAGTCCCACCGCCCACAGTCCGGCAACGATCGCAGCTCGCATGCATCTCTCCTGGTTTGGGGGTTTCTACCGCCTTGCCAGGATATCGCGCCCTGCGCGCGAGGGGATCAGGGGCTCACGGTGAGGCGGGCGCCTGCTCCTCGTTCCGCACCCGGCTGGGACGGCGCTCGGGGACGGGCGCGACTCCGCCCACCCACTCCCAGTCCATGCCGTTCCACGTCTGTTCGCACCAGCGCAGGTCCGTGGCCAGCTCGCGCGCCTTGGTCCCGTGGGGGATGAGCGCCCAGCCCAGCCGGGACTGCTTGCACTCGCCACTCTTGAACTTCAGCAGCCGGCGCTGGCCCTGGGCCTCGGCGCGCTCCGCTTCCCAGAGCGCCTGGTTCCGCAGGCCGTCGCCCTGCGCATCCACTCCGTTCCACTCACACCACGCCTGAACGTCCTTCAGTCGGACCAGCTTCGATCCCCGGGAGAGTTCCGTCACAGCCGCGACGAGAAGGTCGGGGGTGATGACACGCATGCGTTGGGGCCTCCGGTGCAGATGGGCGAAGGACCCCAACGTACAGCGTAGGAAATGGCGGAGGGCCTCAGCTCCTCCATGCGTTTGTCATGGTTCTGTCATGAAGCTGGACCATGACGCAGGCAGGCATGCGTCAGGGCTTCGGCGCGGGCTTGCCTGCCGGGGCGGGCGGTGTGGCGGGCTTCGTCTTGGAGTACGTGGCGATGCGGTTCGTCACCTCGCCCATCAGGTCGTTGGGGATGGGGACGGAGAGGTTGTACTGGGCGATCTTCCAGCCGGCCGCGTCCTTCACCAGCACGCCGCTGCCGCGCGCGGGGCCCAGGTTGGGCGTGTCCAGCGCCTCGTCGAACCAGGCGACCTGGCCGTCCTTGGAGAAGAACACGTTGCGGGACACCGACTTGAAGGACCACGCCTTGCCCTTGGAGAAGTAGGGCTTCGACCACGCGCGGAACTGGTCCACCGTCCAGCGCTCCTCACCGTCCGTGCCCATGAAGACCGCGTCCGGCGTGAAGAAGGCGAAGTAGCGCGCCTCGTTGGCCACCGCCGCCGCGCGGTGCCAGTCGTCCAGCACCGTGGCCACCGCGACCTTGGGGTCGGCCGGAGCCTGGGCCGCGGCCGGAGCCGCGACGGGGTTGGCGCCGAGCGCCAGCAACAACCAGGAGACGGATGCCATCGGGTTCACCTCGACGAAAGGGGGGTTCGCGGTATGAAGCGGCAGGCGTGCCCCCAGGTCAAGGCATGCGACACACGACGGCGGTGGCGTGATGCTCGAAAGTTTTCAGGTGGGCACGGGTGACGTGCTCACGGTGATGTTGCACGGCTTCCTCGGGACGGGCCGCAACCTGCGCTCGCTGGCCGTCGCGTGGACGAAGGCGGATCCGCGCCGCCGCATCCTCCTGCCCGACCTCACCGGCCACGGCACGTCCCCGGCCCTGCATCCGGAAGCGGACCTGACCACGCTCGCGCGCGACGTGGTGGCCACGCTCGACGCGCAGGGCTTCACCGGCGCCGTGGACTGGGTGGGCCACTCGCTGGGCGGCCGCGTGTCCCTGGCCGCGAGCCTGGAGTCCTCCGAGCGCGTGCGCAGCGTGGCGCTGCTCGACATCGCGCCCGGGCCCGTGCCGCTGAACCTGTCGGACAGCGGCTATGTCCTGGACATCCTCTTGAAGGCCCCGCCACGCGCGGACAGCCGCAAGGCCCTGCGCGAGAACCTCACCGGCAACGGCCTGTCGGAGCCGCTGTCGGACTGGCTCCTCATGAACCTCACGCCCGACGGTGACGGCGTGCGCTGGCGCTTCGACCGCGACGCGCTCCTCCAGCTCCACCGCCGCGTCAACGGCCAGGACCTGTGGCCCGCGGTGGAGCGCCCCGTGCACCCGCCCCTGCGCTGCATCCGCGGCGGGCGCAGCCGCTACGTGTCCGAGGAGAGCGCCCGGCGCCTGGAGGAAGGTGGCTGTCCCGTGGCCCTCCTTCCGGATGCCGGCCACTTCGTGCACGTGGACAATCCCCAAGAAGTGCTCGCGTGGCTGATGGCCCCCTGATGGATACACAGACCGTCCTGCTCGTCTTCGTCGCGGTGGGGCTGGACGGCCTGGCCGGGCTCGCGGGCGGGGTGCTGTCCGAGCGCTGGCTGCAACGGAGGCTGCCCGCGCTGGTGGCCTTCGCCGCCGGCACGCTGCTGAGCGCGGTGTTCCTGGAGGTACTTCCGGAGGCGGTGGAGGCCCGGGGCAATGCCGCCTTCGCGTGGGCCTTCGCCAGCTTCGTCGCGCTGGCGCTGGTGGAGTGGGCGCTGGGCCATCACCACCACGACGCGGAGGCCGCCGCGGGACATGCACACGGCCATCCTCATGCGCACCCGGGCACGCCCACGCTGCCGGGCGCGCTGCTCGCGTCGGATGCGTTGCACAACGTGGGTGATGGCGCGGCGGTCGCGGCGGCGTTCCTTGTTTCGCCGCAAGCGGGCTTCGCCACCGCGTTCGCGGTCATCGTCCACGAGCTGCCGCAGGAGGTGGGCGACTACGCGCTCCTGCGCGCCGCGGGCTGGACTCGCGCGCGGTCGCTGGTCGCGCTGGGCGCGGTGCAGCTCACCGCCGCGGTGGGCGCCGCGGGCGTGCTGCTGGGCACGCGGTATCTGCCCTCGCTCCAGGGCACGGTGCTGGCCATCGCCGGAGGCTCGTTCCTCTACATCGGCGCGGTGGACCTGCTGCCGGAGCTGCGCCGGGGCCCGGACTCACGCCAGCGCGTGGTGGGCTTCCTGTGTGGGCTGCTGCTCATTGGCGGATTGCACTTCGCGGAACGGTTCGCGGGAGGACATGGATGAACACCCCTGGAAAGAAGCAGCCCATGCAAGGAAAGACCGTGATTGTCACCGGCGCGTCCGCGGGCATCGGCGAGGCGCTGGCGGTGGCCCTGGCCCGCCTGGGCGCGAACGTGGCGCTGGCGGCGCGGGACGCCCAGGCGCTGGAGCGCGTGAAGGGGTTCTGCGAGGTCGCCGGTGGCAAGGCGCTGGCGGTGCCCACCGACGTGGGTGACCCGGAGGCGTGCCGCCGGTTGGTGGAGCGCACGGTGGAGGCGTTCGGCGGCGTGGACGTGCTCGTCAACAACGCGGGCATCACCATGCACTCGCGCTTCGAGGACGTGAAGGACCTGGGCCTCTACGAGCGCCTCATGCGCATCAACTACCTGGGCGCGGTGCACTGCACCTTCCACGCGCTGCCGTACATCAAGGCGCGCAAGGGACTGCTCGTCGCCGTGTCGTCCCTGACGGGCAAGACGGGCGTGCCCATGCGCACCGGCTACGCCGCCAGCAAGCACGCGATGCAGGGCTTCTTCGATTCGCTGCGCATCGAACTGTTGGGCACCGGCACGGACGTGCTCGTGGTGTCGCCGGGCTTCGTGGCCACGGACATCCGCGCGCACGCACTGGGTCCGGAGGGCCGGCCCCTGGGACAGAGCCCTCGTGACGAGGCGGGGCCCACCATGGACGTGGACACCTGCGTGGCCCTCATCCTGCGCGCCATGGAGCGCCGCGACCGCGAGCTGGTGATGACGCTCACCGGCCGCGTGGGCCAGGTGCTCAAGCTGGTGGCGCCCGCGCTGGTGGACAAGCTGGCCGCGCGCGCCATCCGCGGCAAGAAGGCCTGAGGCTACTTCTCCAGCCGCGACACCATGCCCCACAGGCCGTCGAAGGTGGCGTTGCCCACCTGGTGCAGGCCGAAGCCCCAGAGGAAGGCGGTCATCCACGCGCCGGAGCCGCCCCACGTGGGCGCGAAGACGTCCAACACCTGGAGCCCCAGCAGCACCGCGATGATGGACATCATCCCCAGCACCGCGAGCTCCACCTTCCACAGGTCTCGCGAGCGCGGCAGGGGAATCCAGTCCAGGTTCACCAGCACGTCGGTGCTCGCCTTCGTGGACGACGGCGGCAGGGGGGAGAGGTTCCCGGTGGCGGGCCCGCCGGGCAGCGGCGACTGCGGCGGCGGTGGCGACTCAGAGGCCGGCTGAGAGAAGGGGTCCAGCGTCACGGCGGAGGGAACGGACTCCAGGGCCAGCCGGCCGCCCATGGACACCGGGGGCGGCGGGAGCGTGACGTGGCGCGCGAAGTCCTCGCGAGCGGCGCGGTACTCCGCCGAGGCCAGGTTCGCTTCGCCCTTGTCCAGCTGCTCGCGCGCCGTCGCCAGCCGCGCGTCCACCGCGGTGCGCCAGTCCGACTGGGTGTTCAGCCCGCCGCCGGACTGGGCCTGGAGCTGCGTCAGCGCCTCCTCCAGGTTGTCCACCAGCTCGCGCAGGTACAGCGCGTGCGCGGACTGGTAGTAGAGGTAGGCCTCGTCCACGCTGGCGGACATGCGGGCCCGCGCCCGGGCCAGCTGTTCGCCCACGCGCAGGCGCAGCGCCGCCCACTCCTCCTGCGTGAAGCCGCCAGGAAGCTCCTTCGAGGTGAGGGCGTCCTCCAGGTCCATCAGGAGGATTTCGAGGAACGCCTCGCGCGCGGTCTCCACCAGCCGGCGGGACGCCTCCAGGTCGGGCCCGGGCAGCTGCTGGCGCGCGCGCAGCACGTACAGGGGCAGCTCCCCCTGGAGCCGGCGGCTCACCGGGTCATCCCCGCGCTGGGAGGTCAGCGTCCGCGACTGCTGCTCCAGCTCCGTCAGCCGCGCCTCCAGCACCGCGCGGGCCACCGCCTCCAGGTCGAGCGTGCGCAAGAGCTGCGCCTGTTCGGAGAAGTCCGCGGACGTGGCCTGATCATTCTGGAGCAGCGTCTCCACCGCCTTGAGCTTGCGCTCCGCGTCCAGCAGCGCCACGCCCTTGAGCCCCTCCAGTTGCCGCAAGAGCACGGACCAGAGCGAGAACAGCTGGAGGCGCGCCTCGAAGAGGGCGAGCACGGAGTCCTGCACGACGAGCCCGCTCAGCGGCCGCTGGATGTCCGCGAGGAGCGCGTCCACCTGGCGGCGCAGCGACGCGGCCACGGTGGCCTCGCGCTCCAGCGGACGGGCGGGCACCAACGATTGCAGCTTCTGGCGCGCGGCCTCCGCGCGGCTGCGCAGGTTCACGCGCGGGCGCACGCGCTGCACGTAGAAGCGCACCGCCGCGGACGTCACCACGCCCAGGAAGATGAGGAACGCGCCGAATATCGCGGGCGTCTTCACCCAGACGGTGAAGGCCTGCTCCACCGGCGCGCCCTCCGGCACGAGCAGCCGCACCGTGCCGGTGTACTCGCCGGATTCCGGCAGGTCGTCCACGTCCAGGCTCAAGAGGCCGGTGCCATGGGCGGGCACCTGGAGGATGCCCTCCTTCCCCGGGCCCTGCGGCTGGCCATCCGGTCCGCGGAAGAACCACTTCGCGTCCTGCGCCTGCACGGGCGCCGCGCCGTCTCCCGAGCCGCCCGCCCTGCGGTCCAGCTGCACCACCGCCGCGGGCCCCACCGCGCCGCCCACGCCCGCCGTCTCGCGGAAGGTCAGCCGCACCGTGGCCTTGCCGGAGAACGGCCCCAGCGTCCAACCGCGCGCGGGGGCCACCGGATAGAACTGCACCGTGGGCGCCGCCGCCACGCGCTGCACGACGAGCGGGGTGACCTCCCGCACGCCGTCGCCCAGGAGCACCACGCGGCCGTGGAAGTCACCGGTCGCGGGCAGGTCCGCGGACAGCGTCACCGTCACCGGCTGCCGCACGGAGATGGGCACCTCCGCCGCGCCCTCCGTCGGGCTCACGCGCACCGTCACCGGCACCTGCGTGCCGTCCGCCGCGAGCAGTGGATCCACCAGCACCGTCACCCGCGTGGCCTCCGCGCCCGCGTCGCGCGGTGCGTCCGGAGACACGTCCGTGGACGTGGGCAGCAGGTCCACGCGCAGCACCGTCTCCAGGTGGGCGGTGGACGTGCGCAGGCGCACCTCGTTGTTGGAGGACAGGCCCGCGAGGCCGAAGCGCGGCGCCGCGCCCGCGAGCATGGGCCACAGGCAGAGCACGGCGCAGGCCAGTGTCACGCCCGTGGAGAGCAGGCCCTTCGCGGCCAGGGGGCTTCGAGCGGGAGGGCTCATGCGCGCGGACGATAGCAGTCCCCTCCCCCGCGCTCGCATGCGCGTCCACGCGCGCGGATCCGAGGCCTCGCCACAACACGGGTGTAGCAACCCCGCTCCCAGGCTCGCCGTGGGCGGCCCGGCCTCGTCACTCCCAGCCGAGGCGGCGCAGCACGCTCCCGGACAGGCTCGAGCGGATGGTGTCCAGGGGGATGCCCTCGTCGTCCTCGGCGGATTCGTGGCCGGGGCGTGGGTCTCCGCTGTGGTGCAGCGCGACCAGCTCCAGGTCCGGCGTGAAGCAGGGCGACCCGGACGAGCCCGGGTGCGTGTTGGTGCAGTAGGTGACCCGCGTCTGGGAGCGGTTGACCGCCTGGAACGTGTCCAGCGCCACCTGCATGGGCCGCCCCTTCGGGTGCTGCACCACGAGCGCCAGCGCGCCCGTCTCGAACGCCGTGGGCGACGACGGGGCCAGCGGGATGAAGCCTCGCGGCCGGTCTCCCAGCCGGTCCTCGCCGGGGGCGTCCTGAATCTGCAGGAAGGCGTAGTCCAGCTCGTCGCGCGTGGCCTCGCGCGGGCGCGGGTGCATCAGGTCCGCCGGGCTGTGCGGGCTCTGCGCCAGGCACGCCGTCACCGCGTACACCCGGCCGGGATGCACCGCGATGCGGTCCGGCAGCACCTTCAAGTCGAAGCGCACGCGCAGCGCCTCCAGCAGCCGGTGCTCGATGACGTGCGAGTTCGTCAGGACGATGTCCGGCGCCACGAGGAAGCCGGTGCCCAGCGCGCGGCCGCCCTCCAGCTCCACGCGGCACACGCGCCGCGACAGCGTGGTCAGCCGGTCGCGCCAGACCTGCGGCGTCAGCGCCAGCCTGGACTGCTGGACGATGCGCATCAGGGCACTGCCGGACACGCTGCGCTGCACGGAGGACAGGTAGCTCTGCAGGAAGCGGCGGATGCGCGGATGGCCCGGCGCCGCCGCGTGCGCGCCGCGCACCAGCACGTCCGTCCACCCCTCCGCCTCCGCGGTGCGCACGAGCGCCCGGGCCCGCGCCGCCCCCTCCCGTTCGACGGGGGGCACCAGGCTGCGACCGCATTTCACCTCGACCATCCGGAGGAGTTCCTCCACCGAGGTGAACGCGCCCAGGAGGGCGTGGGTCAGTTCCTCCTGTTCGGAGCCTTCAAGCTCCATCCAATTCCTCGCTGCCGCGCGCAAATGCATCTCCGCCGTGCACCCTGAAGTGTACGCACGCGGGCAGCGATTGCACCGGGCGGGGGGCACCCGGAGGAACGGGCCCCTGCCGCGCTTCCGGCGCGCATTCCACTCGCCCCTGAGGCAGGACGGAAGGGACCTGCACCGGCGCCGTGAGTGGAGAATGACCCCACGGCACCGGAGGGCGTCAGCGCACCGCCCAGGTGGTGGGTGGCAGCGACGCGGTGATGTCTGGCCGGCCAGGCACCCCCAGTCGCGCCGCGCCCGCCTGCAACGTCCCGGCGAGCGTGGGCAGCACGCGGAACTCCACCTGCACCGGCGCGCCCTGCTCCCTGGGAGAGAGGTCCAAGGACAACGCCCCATCCTGCACATCCCAGGAGGTCACCTGTCCGGACGCCACGAGCGCGGCCAGGCTCGCGGGGTCCACCTGCACGCCCGCGGGCAGCTCCTGCTGGAAGCGCAGCGGCAACGAGGACGGCGCACCCACCTGGACGCGCACGTTCGTCAGCTGTCCCACGCGCGCCTCCTTCGGCCCCGTCACGGCCAGCTGGAGGCCGCCCTTCACCTCGCTCTTCCACGGCACCGCCGCGGACAGCGCCAGGGAGAAGCCCAGCCCCGGCACCGCGGGCTCCGCGCGCACGGTCCACGCGTGCGTGCCCGCCGAGCCCGGCGCGGCGGCCTCCAGCGCCAGCACCTCGCGCAGCGCCTTCGTGTCGTAGGTGCCCTCCGTGACGACCTGTCCGTCGCGCGCCACCGTCACGCGCACCCGGGCCGGCAGTGGGTCCTTGAAGAGGGCCAGCGCGGCGCGCAGCCCCACGCGGTTGGCCTGCCCATCCCCCCAGCCCAGGCCCGGCGTGTAGTGCGCGAGCAGCCAGGCGCCCAGGTCCGCGAGCGGCGCCTTCGCATCACCCTGGAGGGCGAGCACCGCCATCGCCGTGGCCTCCGCCTCCGAGGGCAGCTCCCCGTCCGCGCGCACCGTGTCCGGCTCCACCGGCAGCCACGCGGTGCCGTCCGGGCCGGACTTCAGCGCCTCGCGCACGCGGGTGCGCAGGGCGTCCGCCACGCCGCCCTCGGCGGAGCCCTCCGCCAGCAGCACCGCGGCCGTATAGCCATCCTTCACCTGCGGCAGGTAGCGCTCGAAGACGCCCGACGCGCGCACGGTGAAGGCCGCCGCGCGCTGCTTGCCCTCCGGGGTGCCCTGCGCCGCGCGCACCGTCCGGGCGCAGTTCGCCGTCGCCACCAGCAGCCGCTGGAGCGTCCAGCCCTCACCGCCCTGGCAGGTGCCGTCCGGCCGCTGGGCCTGGGCCACCTGCGCCACCAGCCGCTCACCCAGCCGCGCGAGCACGGGGTTGTCCGGGTGGGCCAGCGCGCCCTCCGCGAGCCGCGTCGCCACCTCGATTGACGGCGCCCGCCCCGCGCGCAGCACCCGCTGCGTCGCCACCAACGACAGCGCCTTCAGCGCCGCGGGGTCCGCCGTCTCGCCCAGCGACTTCAAGAGCTCCGGAGCCTGACCCGCGAGCAGCAGCGCGTACGCGTCCCCCGCCACGTCCACCGGCCGGCGCTCCACCGCCGCCAGCTCCGCGCGCACCATGCCCAGCGCGCCCGGGTACACCTGCAGGCGCACCCGCTCGCTGCCGGCCTGCGCGTCCGCGGGGCCCACCAGGGACAGCGTGCGCGGCGCGGCCAGTGAACCGCCGCGCGTCTGGACCACGGGCTGGCCGGTGGCCCACACGTCGAAGTCGCGCACCACCGCGTCCGTGTCTCCCAGCGAGGCGCGCAGCGTCACCGGCCCCGCGCCCCCGGCCTTCACCGTCACCAGCTCCACCACGCTGCCACGCGCGGGCACCCGCACGGTGCGCGCGCCGGCCTCCACCTGCGCGCCCTTCACGTCCACCTTGAGCGCGGCCTCCACGGCCTTGTCGGTGGTGTTCACCACCTGCACCGGCAGGCGCACCGTGTCGCCCGCGCGGAGGAAGGGCGGCAGCACCGGATCCACGTACGTGGGCAGCGTGCCCGCGAAGGACGTCACCGCCCCCGCCTGCGCGCCGGAGCGCGAGTGCGCGAGCGCCAGCACCCGCCACTGCGTCAGCCGGTCCGGCACGCGCACCGGCACCGTCGCCGAGCCGTTCGCGTCCGTCACCACCAGGGGCTCGAAGAGGAACGTCTCCGGGAACCACGCGCGGGTGGGCGCGGCAGCGCCACCCTTGTCCTCGCTGACGCTCCCCTCCTCCATCTCCGGCTCCGGAGGCGCCGCCACCTCCATCACGGGCGCCGCGGCCATCGGAGGTTCGGCCCCGCCGCCTCCTCGCGAGCCGACGGACTCGTCGTCGTAGGAGTTCGACGAGCCGAAGCTCTTCATCGTCTTGCGCTGCAGGGCATCCGAACCGCCGGGGCGTGGCGACATGGTGACGATGCCGTCCCCCGCGAGCGCGGCGGCGGACTGCCCCATGGTCTTGCGGATCACATCCCCCGCCACCAGCGCGAGCGTCACCCCGCCCAGCACGAACCCCACCCCGAGGCCCACGACCCCGGACATCCACGAGCGCTGCTTCATGGCGCCTCCCGGGCGACCCACGCGCCCCAGTTCACGACGTCCTCCGGCAACCGCGTTCCATTCACCACCACCGCGCGCGGATCCGTGAGGGCCAGCAGGTCCTGCGGCAGCCGCGACAGGCGCAGCTTGCGGCCGAACGCATCCGTCACCTTCTGCCCGCGCTGCTCGCACGCGGCCAGCGACTCCGCCCACAACCGCGCGAGCCCCGCGGGGTCCAACGTCTCACCCTCGGGCGCGCTCTCCTCCCACTTGCGCGTGCGCGCGTGCAGCTCCGTCAGCACCGCGTAGAAGGGCTCCGTCAGCTCGGCGTCCGGGGAGAAGGGGCTCCTGGCGCTCACCGACAGGGGCGTCTCCACGTCCTCCAGACCGGGCACCGCCGTCACGCGCAAGAGCGCCGCCGCGGCCGCGTTCGCGCCCCGGATGCGGCCCATGGCCAGCGCCTGGCCGTCCAGCACGCCGAAGGCCGGCGTGGCCACCGACGGAGCAGGCCGCAGCCCGTCCAGCGCGTCCGCGCCCGGCAGCGGCGCCAGCTGGGACAGCGTCTCGTCCACGCCGAAGAGGCCCACCGCCGCCTCGCCGTCCTTGCCGTCCACGCGCGTGTGGACCTGGAGGTGCGCCAGCTCTCCGGGCGCGTACGCGGGCTTGTCCGGAGACACCTCCACCGACAGCGACGCGCGGGGCGCCACGTACACGCGCGCGGTCGCCGCCACGCCCTCCACCTGCGCCCAGCCCTCGAAGTCCTTGGGCAGCGTGAAGTGCGCGGAGCGCGTGGCCGGGTCCAGCTTCTCCTTGAGCCGCGTGGGCCCCGCCACCAGCTCCAGCGTCTTGGGCAGCTCACCCGTGAAGCCGGGGCCGCGCAAGAGCTCCACCTTCACGGACTCGCCCGCCTTCGCCAGCACCGGCGTCACGCGGGAGCGCAGCGGCGGCAGGTGCGCGGGGCGCAGCACGAGCTTCGTCTCGCCCATGTCCTGGCCGTCCCACTTCGCCCGGACCTTCAACTCGTAGCCCAGGAACGTGGTGGCCTGGGGCGGCCGGGGGATGCCGTTCCCCCCATACGTGGGCTGCGCGATGAAGCGCACCACGCCCATGGCCTCCGACAGCGCCCGGCCCACCTGCTTCGAGGCCGGAACGCGGATGCGCGCGAAGCACTCCTTCACGCACGCCAGCACCGCCCCAGGGAGCGCGTCATCCGGAGCGGGCTCCGCCACCCAGGACAGCGCCAGCTCCGGCTTGTCCGCCCACCGCCGCCACGTCAGCGCGCCAGGGATGGCCACGGCGCGGTCCAGCGTGGGAGGCAGGCACGAACGCGCATCCAGCGCGGCGAGCGTCAGCCCGTCGCTCACGCCCCGCTCGTCCCCGAAGGCGACCTGCGTGTTCCAGCGGAAGGAAGGCAGGCCCGGATCCATGGCCTGGAAGCGAAGCTGGAGCATCCGCTCCGCTCTTGCCGGCAGTCCTTTCGCGCGCAGCGCCGACGCCATGCACGCCTCCAATCCCTCTTCCGCGCCGGCCACGTCCAGCACCTGCCCGGCCGCGCCCACCCGCACCGCGAACTCCGCCATGGCGGAGCCAGAGGCCGGGGAGACGAAGCGCGCGCAAGGGTGCAGCGCGGGCAACAGCCGCTCCAGCGCGAGCTGATCCTCCAGCGACGTCTGTCCTCCCTGCGCGCCCAGCAGGTCCTGCGACGACACGAGCGACACGGACGGCGGCCGCGGCTGCACGCGCACCGGCAGCGGCGGCACCACCACGTTCACCGCGGGGCCCGGGTCCAGCTGGAAGGCGGCCACGCCGTCCTCGTCCGCCACCGCGCTCACGCCCTTGTCGCGCGGGTCCCACGCGCGCGTCACCGTCACCTCCGCGCCCGGCAGCACCTGGCCCGACGCGGTGGTGGCTCGCAGGTAGACGCGGTTGCTGAAGCCCGCCACCAGGCCGTCCTCCAGCTCCGTCACGGAGGACACGGCCAGCGCGTCCTCGGACAGGAGGAGCGACACGACACCGCGCACCGGCTCGCCCGTGGGGTCCTTCGCCTCCAGGCTCGCGCTCAGCGTGGCCTGGCCTCGCAGGTCCTGGGGCACGCGCGGCAGCGTCACGCGGAAGCGGCCGGCGGCATCCGTGCGCGCCTTCGTGGGCAGCTCGCCCTGGAGCCACTCCGCCGGAGGAGGCCATGCGCCCGCGTGGCTCCACGCCAGCGTCACGTCCGTGTCCGCCACCGGCGCGCCGGACGCGTAGGACACCTGCCCCGTCACCTCCGGCGTGTCGTTGGCGCGCCAGAAGGGCCGGGGGCTCTTCGCCTCCATCCGCAGGCGCGGCAGCGTGAAGGGCTCCACCGTGAAGGCCGCGTCACCGGAGGCGCCACCGCTGGTCCACGACACCGTCCACGTGCCCGTGGGCGCGCCCCGGTCCAGCGGGAAGTCCCCCGCCACCACGCCCCAGTTGCCCGCGGGCGCGCGCTCCTCCAGCACCACCTCGCCGGAGGGGTCCGTCACCTTCCACGTCCCCGGCCGTCCATCGAGCGGCGACAGGTCCTTCGCGCGCAGCGCCACCGCGCGGAAGCGCACCCGGTGCCCGGGCTCATAGAGGGGCCGGTCCGTCAGCACGCGCACCCGCGCGGGCGCGTACAGGGGCAGCGCCGAGTCCACCGTGCCGGTGCCCAGCGGCGTGGTGAGGCGTGCGCGAAGTTGGTAGTCGCCATCAGGCACCGCGGGCAGCGTCACCGGCGCCGACAGGGGACCGGAGCCTTCGCGCTCCCAGCGGCCCTTGTCATCCAGCGGCAGCGGCGTCTCCTTGCCGGCCGCGTCCACCAGGAACAGCGCCGGCGTGCCCCGGCCCACGTAGGCCGTGAGCTCGCGGCCCTTCGCGTCCATCCCGTGCGCCTCCGCCCAGACCATCACCCGGCTGGAGCCCCCCCGCGCGAGCCCGTTGGCGGTCATGCTCACCGTCTGGCGAAACTCGCCGTCCGGACACGCGCGCACGTCCACGCCCTGGAACATCCAGGCGGACAGACACCGTCCGGAAGCAATGAAGGCCAGGCCTCCCCCCACGAACAACAGCCCGAGCCCTCTGGCCACCCATCGTCGGCGCTGGATGCCACCTGTCATGCGTTTCACCCCGTCTTTCCACTGTACGCCGGAAAGCGCGGAGCCGGTCCCCACCTCCCCCCGTTGACGTATCCGTGGGGTGGCTGGGCTAGGGTGACGCGTCATGGCCGTTTCGAAGAACCGTCTCCCGCAGGATGCCCTGCCGCCCCGCCTGGATGCGCTGCTCGAAGCCTTGATGGACCGCGACTTCGCGACGCGGCTGCGCAAGGTCTACCAGGCGGCCGCCGTCGCCATCGACCGGCTGGGGCACCTGAGCATCGTGAAGTACGAGCCCACCACCGCCGAACCCGACGACGCCGCGGACCTGTCCCTCTGGGAGACGATGGCGCCCGCCATCGGCGAGACGCTGACGGACGTCAACAAGCTGGTGGCCGCCATCCGCGACGCCTTTCCTCCGCCCGCGCGCCCCGCTACGTCCAGCGACGGCGGCTGGGCCCCGCCGCCCGCGAGCTCCGACGAGCGCCTGTCGCAGGAAGCGGAGGCCGTGCTGCACGCCAGCGCGGAGCGCCTGTCCAAGCGCTTGCAGGAGCTGGGCGTGCAGATGCGCCGGCCGGAGGTGGTGAGCGACCGCTGGACGCTGATGTCGGAGCTGGCCGCGTCGCGCGCGGACTTCCGCAACCGCATTGGCGACCTCGTGTACCTCACCGCCGCGGCCTTCGCGGACGTGCGCCGCGAGGACGTGGTGCCCGGCTACGCGAACCAGGTGGGCGCGCGCGTGGCCCTGCGCGGCGCCGCGGCCGACCTGCGCCGCTCACTGCAAGGCCGGCTGGAGCGCGCCGCGAAGGCCACCGACGCCCAGCGGCCCGCGCTGGCGAGGCAGGCCGAGGAGAGCCTGGCCGCGTTCGTGTCCCTGCCCGCGTCGCTCGCGCTGAAGACGCCCACCAAGCGCGAAATCGTCGCGGCGCGAGGCCGGCTGCGCGACGCGGGCACGCAGGCCGCGCTGGGGCCGGACGTGCTGCCCGGGCTGGTGGAGCCCTTCCTCGCGCTGCTGGAGGAAGCGATGGAGGAGCTGACCCGCATGTGGCTCACCGTGCACGACCGCGCCGTGTGGGCCGCGAGCGGTGCGAAGCTGGAGCAGGTGGAGATGCACCTGGAGCTGGGCTCTCCGGGCGCGGCGCGGGTCCTGGAGGAGGCGGTGACGGCGGCGGGCGCGCTGTCGGGCCGCTCGGCGCCCTTCGATGCCTTCCTGCGCAAGGGCCGTCAGGAGGCCTCGGAGGGGCTCAACGAGGCCGGCGCGAGAGACCTGCTCGCCCGCTTCCGCGAGCGGCTGGCCAGTCTGCCGTTCAGCTAGCGAGTCACGCTTCGACAGGACCCGAAATCCTCCGGGCCCTGGAAGCGGACGGCCGGGCGACGCTCAGGGCTTCGCGGGCGTGGCCGGCGCGGGCAGCGCGGGGGCGTCCTTCTTCGGAGGCAGGATGCGCAGCTCCTCGAAGCGCTCCGCCAGCGTCTGCGGCGTCAGCTCTTCCTGCCACTGCTTGGGGTTGGTGTTCCACCCGAAGTCGGCCGGCACCTTGCCGCCGCCCTGGCTGGTGTAACCAATCGTGTCCGGGAACTGCGCGGACCAACGGCCGCCCGGATCCGGCTCCTTGGTGACGTGTTGCCGGTTGGGAAGGATGAAGGGCTTGGGCTTGGGAGCATCACTCATGCAGCCAAGCCTCTCCGAAAGAGACCTCATTGGGTAGAGCCAAGCGGGGCTCCTGCCGCCTTCGCGCGTGGTTCTTGGGGGGCAGCACGCTCGGCCCCAGCTCGAACACCGCGGCGAAGTAGCGCGCCTGCGACTCGCTGCCGTACCGGTAGCACCGCACACCCTCCGAGTGGGCGACCTCCACCCGCCAGCCCTTCCGGTCGCACATGACCTTCACTGTGTTCCCTGCACCCATCCCGCGCCTCCCCCGTCCCGTTGCTGTCCGAGGGGGTGCGCCATGAAATCCCCGTGCCAGCGTCCGCAAGGCCGCCCAACAGGTTGCGGTGTCGGCGGGTGAGCAGTCGCGGCCCGGCCGGTAACCTTTGCAGGCTGCCCTGGAGGGCCGTCTGCTGTGCGCCCGAAAGGTGGGGCAAGGCGCCATACCGGGTCCTCGCGGCGCGGAGCGGGTCTGCTTGTGTCGGGCGGATCCTGCGTTAACTCAATGTCATGACCCAATTCGAGACCCAGAGCGGAGAGCGGTTCGCGGACTTCGATCTTCCCGAGGGCTGCATGATGTGTGGCGGCGCGGTCTCCATCCGGGCCACGCCAGCCGGTGCCCACGGCTATTGCCCGCACTGCCACGTGCTGTCGCGCCCACAGATGCGCGTGAAGCCCAATGGCGTCGAGCTCTCCTTCGAGACCACGGCGCTCGCCTGAAACGAAACCCCTGACGCCCGTGCCGCGCACGGGCGTCAGTGCACCAGGGACAAGAGCAGCGGCGCGGTGGCGAACGACAGCGGAATGCCCACGCCCACCATCAGCACCGCCAGGTCCGCGTCCAGGTCGTGCTCGGCCGCGAGGATGGCGGCCGTCACCATGGGCGCCATGGCGATCTGCAACACCGTGGCCTGCTTCACCACCAGCGCCAGCCCGGGCATGAGCATCAGCAGGCCCAGCACCGCCAGCGGCGCGAGCACCAGCTTGTAGGACAGTCCCAGCGCGAGCGCGGGCACGCGCGGCCAGAGCCCCTTCAGCCGCAGCTGGAAGCCCACGACGAACAGCGCCAGCGGCGTGAGCAGGTCGCCCAGCCGCTGCAGCACGGACTCCAGCCACTCCGGGAAGGCGAAGGGGCGCAGGAGCAGCGCCAGCACCAGCGCCTGGAACGGGACGAACCCCAGCACCTTGCGCACGAGCGAGCGGACGGACAGCTCCGACCGGGCGCTGGCCCTCGCCGCCGTCAGCGTGGCGAGCGTCGCCAGCACCAGGAACGAGCCCAGCTGATCCGCCACCACCGCCACCGGCACGCCCGAGGGCCCCAGCAGCGCGGCGGCCATGGGCAGGCCCACGAAGGCCGTATTGCCCAGCCCCGCGGTGAGGATGAGCGCCGTCACCGACTCGCGCGACAGCCCCAGCCGGGGCCCGAGCAGGCGAAGGAAGAGCACCGCCCCCACGAAGAGCAGCCACGGCGCCGCGGCGGCCACCACCAGCCCGGGCGCGAACTCCAGCCGGTGCATGGCGCGCAGCACCAGCGCCGGCAGGGACACGTTGAGGAGGAAGACGTTGAACGCGGGCGCCGTCCCTTCGGGGAACCGGCCACTGCGCCGCGCCAGCACGCCCAAGACGAGACACACCCCCAGGAGTCCGATGACCTGCCCCATGCCCGCCTTGCGTCCCGCCTTCCAGGGTGTGGATTGGCGCGGCAACCTGGAGGAGCCCGCCAGCGATGTCCAGCGCCATGAGGTGCGCGCGGGGAAGTCGCGTTTCGCGCGCGGCTGGAATGCCTGCGGCTCCAACCGCCCATGTGAGCCAGAGGGCGCATGGAAACGCGCGGGGCGCGGGCGCATGCTGGCGGGCGCCCGCGGTCAGACCTTCCTCTCCATGTCCGTCGGGCAACCGCCATGAATCCCGTTGCCACGGTGTTGAGAGCGCTGGGCGGGGGTGGCCTGCCACGGACGTATTGGGTCCTGTGGGTGGGCACCTTCGTGAACCGGCTGGGGTCCTTCGTCGCGCCGTTCCTGGCGCTGTACCTCACGCGCGAGCGCGGCTTCAGCGTGGAGCAGGCGGGCTTCATCGTGGCGCTCAACGGCGCGGGCGCGGTGCTGGCGGCGCCCTTGGGGGGCATGCTCGCGGACCGGGTGGGCCGGCGGCTGACGCTCGCGGGGGGCCTGTGGCTGGGGTCGGGGGCCCTGCTGCTCATTGGCCACGCGGAGACGCCGGGGCACATCGCGGTGGCGGCGTTCCTCCTGGGCATCCTGGGGGATTTGTACCGGCCGGCGGTGTCCGCGGCGGTGGCGGACCTGGTGCCGCCCCAGGACCGGGCGCGCGCGTACGGGCTGCTCTACTGGGTCATCAACCTGGGCTTCGCCATCGCGCTGCCGCTGGCGGGCCTGCTCGCGGGGCTGGGCTACCGGCTGCTCTTCATCGCGGACGCGGTGACCACGTTCCTCTACGGCTGCTGCGTCTGGGCGTTCGTGCCGGAGACGCGGCCCCCGGAGGCGCGAGCGGCGCACGCGGAGCACTCCCCGCTGGGGGCGGTGCTGACGCCCTTCCGCGACAGCGTGTACCTGGCCTTCTGTCTGCCGGTGTTCGCGCTGGCGCTGCTCTTCCACCAGAGCTTCATGAGCCTGCCGGTGACGCTGACCCAGCAGGGCCTGACGCCCGCCCAGTACGGGCTGGTGATGTCCGTCAACGGCGTGCTCATCGTCGCGCTCCAGCCCTTCGTCGTGCGAGGCGTGGGCCGGGTGCGCCGCTCCACCGCGCTGGCGGTGGCGGGCGTGCTCACCGCCGTGGGCTTCGGGCTGCACGCGCTCCCGGCCACCGTGCCGCTGGCGATGGCGGCCGTGGCGGTGTGGACGCTGGGCGAAATCGTCCACTCGCCGGTGGCGCCGTCGGTGGTGGCGGACCTGGCGCCGGCGGAGCTGCGCGGCAGCTACCAGGGCGCGTACCACATGATGTGGGGCCTGGCGTCCAGCGTCGCCCCCGCCCTGGGCGGAGCGATGCTGGGCCACGTGGGCGCCAGAGCGCTGTGGGCCGGCTGCTTCTGCGTGGGCCTGGCCGCCGCCGCGTGGCACCTGACCATCGCGGGAGCGCGCAGGCGCCGGGTGGAGACGCTGAGGTTGGAGCGCCCGGAGATGAGCGCCAGCCTGGATTGAAGGCTACTGCCCGACGCCCAGAAGGGCCTCGGGCCGGGTGAGGCCGCGCGCGCGGGCGACGGGCTGGAGGATGTCCTGCGGCGGCGCGTCCGCGGTGAGCAGCAGCGCGCGCACGGCGGTCTCCACCACGTCCTCCGCGCCGGGGCGCACCATGCCGCGCCGGGCGTCCTCCACGCGCTTGCCGCGGTACAGGTCGAAGCGCTCCTTCACGTGCTTCGCCACGTCCGCCACGGCCTTGTCGCCCGCGTCCACGCGCAGCTCCAGCTCGTTGCGCAGCTGCACGGGGTCCGCGAGCACGCCGTAGCGGTCGTAGCCCTTGTGCGCCAGGTCCTCGTGCAGCACCGCGTAGTCCTGCGTGTTGGGCGCGGGCACCTGCTGGGGCGCCAGGAGGTCGCGCATCACCGACGTCACGGTGGCCGTCACGGTGAGCCGGTGCAGCTGCACGTCGTAGACGAAGTCCGAGTACATGGGCTCCTCCACGGTGATGGGCTCGCGGAAGACGGAGTCGCGGCTGCGCTGCACCTCGGAGCGCTGCGTCTCCGCCTTGTCCAGGGCCACCTGCACCGCCGCCTCCAGCACGCGCGCGGCCTTGGCCTTCATCGACATCAGGCCTTCATCCTGGGTGCACTGCCCCGAGCACCGCTCCGGGTCGCACTCGCTGGGCACCTTGCCCGGGCTCTTCGCGTCGCGGGCCTCCTCGCCGCACTCCTGGATGGCCGCGCGGCACTCGCGCTTCTCCCGCTCGCGGCAGCGCTCGGCGGCGTCGCGCAGCGTGCCCAGCTCCACCTGGGCCTTGAGGTACTCGCGCAGCACGGCGGCCTGCTTGCGCTCCACGCCCTCCAGGGTGCGCTCCGCCTCCAGCAGCTTCTTCTCGTAGTCGCCGCGCTTGGGGTTGGGCACGGAGCGGTTGCCCGCGAGGTAGCGCTGGCTGCGCTGGGAATCCTCCACCGCCTTGAGCGGCAGCACGCGCTCCAGGGCCAGGTCCAGCTTCACGCCCACGCGGCCCGGGGGCGCCTCCGTCACGACCTTCAGGGGCAGCTTCGTGGGGAGCGCCGACGCCAGCCGGCCCGCGCTCAGCCGCTGGGCAACGTCGGGGGCCTGGGCATTGTCCTCCACGGGCGAGGCCACCACCAGGAAGGCCACCTCGTCGCGCAGCCGCTGCCGCACGGCCTCCGCGCGCTCCCGGGCGGCGGTGGCGCCCACGCGCTCCTGGTCCGCGCGCACGTAGGCCACGAGCGCGTTGCCCAGCTTGCCGGACTTCTCCAGCGTCTCTGCGCTGGCGAAGAAGCGCTTCGCCCACGCCACCTGCACGGCGTCCACGCCCTTGCGAGCGTTCACGTGGTCCGGCGACACGGCCAGCACCGCGTCCAGCTCCGCGCGGGCGTCCTGGAGCTTCTCCTCCTTGAGCAGCCCCAGGGCCACCTGGACGCGCGCATCCAGCGTCTGGGCGAGCAACGCGCGGGCCCCTTCATGGTCGGGGTTCAGCTCCAGCACGCGCACCAGCAGCTTGGTGGCGGACGGCAGGTCTCCGGAGGAATGGGCGGCGCCGGCCTCCTGGTACACCTCCTCGCCCCACTCCCTGCGCACCGCGCGCAGCTTCACGGTGATTTCAGAGGCCTCCGGATCCGCGGCCAGGGCGCGCAGGTAGGCGGCTTCGGCTTCCGCCCAGTGGCGCTCCTTCACGGCGCCGTCGCCCTCGCGCACGGCGCGGGAGAAGGCGGAACAGCCGCTGAGCAGCACGAGTGACAGCAGGGCCAGGGCGCTCAGCCAGCGGGAGGAATCGCGGGGGGGTCGGGCGGGGGAGCTCACGCCCCGCATTCTCGCGGGAAAGGGCTCCGGGCGTGAAGATTCCGACGGCCCGCCCGGCCGGTTGCTCCGCGTGAAGGCAGACATCCTGGCGGGACGGGCCAGGGACGCCCGACGTCATTAGGCTGTTGTGCCTTTTGAATGTGTCACACCCACACGGTCTTCTGCTGGCAGCGATGAGCCAGGGTGCAGGCGTTCAGTGTCCGGGCGACGGACGGTCGGGAATGACGCGACGCACCAGTCAGTAGAGGGAATCAGCACCCACGAGGGGGGCTAGAGAGAATCCAATGCCTTGTCCACAGCCGCGTCCCACCAAGTTCCACCTCCCGCTGCGGGCCGATACGTTCTCCATCGAGGAGCACCGCAACGTCCACTGCCGCTTCTACGGCGGCTGCATTGACGTGGCGGTCCGTCAGGACTGGGAGAGCTTCACCTGCGCCAAGTGCCCGCTGTTCCAGCAGGACAAGGCGCCGGGCGCCAGCTCGTTTGCCTTCACGCAGCCCGCGAACTTCGGGCAGCCATAGGCGTCTTTGTTTCAAGCGCTGTGATTGAGCCGACCGGGCGTCCTGGACGCCCGGCCCCTGCGCTCCGGGAGGACAGGGTCCACCTTGTCAGGCGGCGAGGGGACAGCGGATGCAGGAGCGTCGGGTCACATCGTGGTTGGAGCTGCAGGACCTGCTGTTCGCGGGCTCATGGAACGAGCCGCTGGGCCGGTTCCGCACGAGCTTCGTGTTCCGGGGCGTTCCGGACGCGACGCTGGATTTGACGGCGACGCTCAACCGCCACGGGGCGTTCGTGCGGCAGGAGCGGGACCTGCTGCGGGCCTTCCGCAAGTACGCGCGAGGCGTGCCCGGCACGGAGCGGCTGACGTCCATCTGGGACTGGCTGGCGCTGGCGCAGCATCACGGGATGCCGACGCGGCTGTTGGATTGGACGTTCAGTCCCTACGTGGCGCTGCACTTCATGACGGAGCGCATGGACCTGCTGGAGCAGGACGGCGCGGTCTGGTGCGTGGACTACCACGAGACGAACCAGCAGTTGCCCCGGCCGCTGCGTGAGCAGCTGCGGTTGGAGGGGGCGGACGTGTTCACGGCGGAGATGCTGGCGACGGTGGCGGGGGACCTGGCGACGTTCGACGGGCTGGGGGAGCATCCGTTCGTGTTGTTCTTCGAGCCGCCGTCGCTGGATGCGCGCATCGTGAATCAGTTCGCGCTGTTTTCAGTGATGAACGGGCCGGGCCTGAGCCTGAACGAGTTCCTGGGGCACCAGCACCAGGGCGTGCGCCGGCTGGTGGTGCCGGCGAAGCTCAAGTGGGAGATAAGAGACAAGCTCGACCAGGCGAACATCACCGAGCGGGTCCTCTTCCCCGGCCTGGACGGCCTCAGCCGCTGGTTGCGCCGCTACTACGCTCCGCGTCCCCGGTAGGAACAGGAACCTGCGGCCCCGGCGCAGGTGGTGGGGCCGGTGCCTCTTCCGCGGGAGCCTGCGTGTCCGACCCAGGAGGAGGAACCGCGAAGGAGGCATCTCCCGCCGGAGGAGGGGCCTTTGCGAGCACCTCTCCCTGAGGAGTGACCGCATAGGCATCCCAGGCATCAAGAACCCGGATGCGAGGGCCTCCACACCGTCTGAAGTCCTGGTGTACCGCGACGAAGTAGAGGCCCTGGGTGGGCCCGGTGAAGACGGCGACCGCCAGGCCCTGCTCCGGGCTGGAACAGCCCTGGAACAACGTAGGGTCGGGGTTCGTGCGGATGAACTCCCGTATCGCGCCAGCGGCAGCCACCGCGGCACCGGCCTCCATGGGTTGTCCCACGAGCGAGGCGGACGTCTCGTCGGGCCATTCGATGGGCGTTGTCCACGCCTTCGGCTTCGCGGCACAGCCCGCGAGCACCGCGATGCATCCTGCCGCCACAACCCTGCCCCTCATCGATGCTCCCTATTCACGCAGCAGCCGCAACGGCCCATTCGTGCACCGGGGCTCCGCCCCCAGGTGGCTCTGTGTCGGCGCGCAGGTGCCCAGGAGGATCCACCTTCGCCGCCGGTCACTCCACTGCTCGACTTCGCCCGTGGGAAAATAGCGCAGATAGACCCGGGTGCCGTCCATGCGCTCCGCGACCAGGGCGGAGGCCATCTCGATTGCCAGGTTCTTGAAGAGGGCGGGCGCGGGATTTCCAGGAACGAGGCGCACCACCGCCATGGCCGTCAGCGGCTCAATCGCATCCGTCGGCCAGGCCATGAGGTCCACTGACGAAGGAGGGCTGCCACACGGATGATTGTGGATGAACCCGACCACCCAGACCTGCGAAGCCGGGTAGTCCTCATCCTGGACCTGCTGAGGCGCGGAGCAGCGACTGTGGCTTCCGCGAACCGGCTCGGACACGCGCCAGGACAAGGCCTCTCGCCCGCCTGCGACGTAGACGGCAGCGCAGTACTCCGTGGACAACCCCTGGATGGGCCGCAGCGTCGAGGGGTCGCACGTTCGGGCACCTGGACGCGTGAGGAAGGCGTCCGCCACATCCCGTATCAGGCCGATGGGGATGGCGTTGTCCCCTGCGGGCATCTCGACCGCAGGCACTTCCGCCCAGGGACCGCGACCGGTCTTCGCGTCCGCGAACGTGGTGGAAGCAGGCGCCGAAGCCGCGCACCCCACCAGCAACCCCAGCAATGAAGGCAGCGCGAATCGCACGGTGCGGCATCCTCGCATCTACGCGAGGAAAGCACCTCATTCAGTCACGGTGCCGCTACTACGCTCCGCGTTCCCGGTAGGAGCAGGAACCTGTAGCTCCGGCGCGGGCGGTGGGGCCGGAGCCTCTTGCGCGGGAGTCGCCGGAGGAGGCGCCGCATCCGGAGCCGATGACTGCCGGGCTTCCCCTGGCCCCGGCGGATCCTTCGCGACGACCTGGCCTTGGGGGTGACCGCATAGACATCCCAACCATCCAGGAGGCGGAATCGCGCCCCACGACATCGGACGAAGTCGTGGATCACCCTCACGTAGTAGAGCCCCTCCGTCGATCCCGTGAAGACCACTGCCACCAGTCCCTGCTCCGGGCTCGAACAACCCTCGAACAGGTGCGGATAGGGGTTGGTGCGGATCAACTCGCGGATGGCGCCTGCGGCCGCGAGAACGGCTCCTCCCTCCAGGGGCTGGCCCACGAGTTTCGCGGACTGCTCGTCAGGCCATTCAACAGTCCCCTTCCAGGCAGGAGCCCAGGCGGCACAGCCCGCGAGCACCGCGATGCATCCTGCCGCCACAACCCTGCCCCTCATCGATGCTCCCTATTCACGCAGCAGCCACAACGGTGGAAGCACGCATCGAAGCGACGCATCCCATCAACAGCATCAGTAACGAAGGCAGCGCGAATCGCTCGGCGCGTCCTCGCACCCACGAGAGGAAGGCACCTCATTCAGTCATGGCACCGCCAACACCATTCTGTTCCCCGCCAGGCCCAGCGTCGTTCACGGGAGCTTCGGGCACAGGCGGTGGGGCCGGGGGTGGCTCAGTGGGCGTGCCTTCATCCGGAGGCCCCGGCGATTCCGCGACCACGTCCCCCTGGGGGGTGACGGCATAGAAGAACCAACCATCGAGGATGCGCCGATGCGGTCCCGCACATCGCTCGAAGTCGGGATCCAACAGCACGTAGTAGAGCCCCGGCGTCGGCCCCGTGAAGAGCGAAACGTTGAGGCCATCCTCGGGATGCTCGCAGCCAGAGAACAACCGTCGTGGGTTCGTCCTGACGAACTCGCGGACGGCGCCCACCGCGGCCTGCACCGCGCCCGCGGGCATCGGGCTCTCCACGGGCCGGGCCGAGCGTTCATCCGGCCATTCGACAGCAATGGTGCCCGGTCTACCCGCGCACCCCACCAGCAACCCCAGCAATGACAGCAGCGCGAATCGCACGGTGCGGCATCCTCGCATCCACGCGAGGAAAGCACCTCACGCTTTCACGCGTGCAAGGGTTCCCCACCCATGGGCCCGGACAGGTCCCGGTCGCGCCGCGCCGCTCGCTCCGCGTCTTCCCTTGCCCACCGCGCCTCGTCCTCGCGCGCGTTCTTGTGCGCGAGCGCCCCCCCCACGATGGCCCCACCTATCACCAGCATCATCACCAGGATTCCCACCACCATCGCGCCGACGATGAGCATCTGAACCACCTCCACCTCCAACGGTACGTCGCGCATGCCCCTCCCGCAGGCCTGAGCCGACACGCCCTGCGGGACCTTGTCTCCCTGTCCGTCCCCACCCGTGTCTGCGACCCCGGGGCCCCCCGCCTGGAAATGGACAGACATGGGACACACCTTTGCCAGAGCCGCCGGGACACCCCACATGGAGGTGCGCCAATGCCAGACACCACCGGCACCCAACGCCCCAGCCC
>NZ_RAVY01000087.1:0-37885 GCF_003611625.1 Corallococcus sp. CA054B | reverse complement strand
GCGCTCCTCGTCTGCGATGAGGAAGGCCGCCTGCGCGCGCTGGACTGGGAGGGCTACGAGGCCCGCATGCACCGGCTCCTGCGCCTGCACTACGGCGAGAACGGCTGCGTGCTCGAACCCGCGCGCGACCCCGCCGGCCGCACGTCCGCGATCCAGGCCTATCTGCGCGGAGACCTGGGCGCCATCGCCGCCCTCCCCGTGGAGACCGGCGGCACGCCCTTCCAGCGCGAGGTCTGGCGCGCCCTCCGCGAGATTCCCGTGGGAACGACGACCACCTACGGCCGGCTCGCTGAACGCATCGGGCGTCCCAAGGCCATCCGCGCCGTGGGCCTGGCCAATGGCGCCAATCCCATCAGCATCGTCGTCCCGTGCCATCGCGTTGTCGGTGCCAATGCCTCGCTCACTGGTTATGCAGGAGGCCTGGAGCGCAAACGCTGGCTGCTCGACCATGAGCAGACCCACGCCTGAATCCCTCTCACATCGTCACCGGAGCTCCCACGCATGACCGCCCGTCCCGACACCGCCCCCACCTTCCGCGCACTGCACCAGGGCCCTGACCTGCTCGTGCTTCCGAATGTCTGGGACGCCGGCAGCGCCCGCCTCTTCGAGAGCCTTGGCGCGAAGGCCATCGCCACCACGAGCGCCGGCATCGCCTGGGCCCTGGGCTTCCCGGACGGCAACGCGCTGCCCGTGGACGCGCTCGTCCACACGGTGCGCACCATCGCCCGTGCCATCCAGGTCCCCCTCACCGTGGACGCCGAAGCGGGCTACTCCGACGACCCGGCCACCGCCGCGGAGAACGTGGCCCGCCTCCTGTCCGAGGGCGCCGTGGGCTGCAACCTGGAGGACGGCAGCGGTCCTCCGGAGCTGCTCGCCGCGAAGATTGAACGCGTGAAGCAGGCCGGCGCGCGCCTGGGCGTGGACGTCTTCGTCAACGCGCGCACGGACGTCTACCTGCGCAAGCTCGTGCCGCCCGAGCGCCGCGTCGAGGAGACCCTGGCCCGTGCCGCCCGCTATCAGCAGGCCGGCGCGGATGGCCTCTTCGCCGCGGGCGTCACGGATGCGGCCGAGATCCAGGCCATCACCCGGGGCACCTCGCTGCCCGTGAACGTGCTCGCGCGGCAGGACCTCCCCGCCCCGGCGGAGCTGCGGCGGCTGGGGGTGCGGCGGCTCAGCGCCGGCTCCGCCATCCCGGAGGCCATCTGGGGCCGGGCCGGGGCGCTCGCGTCCGCCTTCCTCCGCGAGGGACACTCCGCGAGCCTGTTCGAAGCCGCCGCCAGCTACCCGTCCCTCAACGCGCTGATGAACAAGAAGTAGCCCCCCCGGAGGAACCGAGCCATGTCCCAGGAGGATCGCCAGCGCTGGAACGACAAGTACCAGCAGGCCACCGCGACGCGGGAGCCCTCTGACTTCCTCCGCTCGCTCGAGGACCGGCTGCCCCGAAAGGGCCGGGCGCTGGACCTGGCCGGCGGCGCGGGACACGACGCGTGCTGGCTCGCGCGACGCGGGCTGGACGTCACCCTCGTGGACATCTCCGACGTGGCGCTGGCGCAGGCGGAAACCCTGGCGCGCGACGCGGGCGTGCCCCTCACGCGCCTGCTCCTGGACCTGGAAACAGATGCCTTGCCGCCCGGCCCGTTCGACCTGGTCGTGTGCTTGAACTACCTCTGGCGGCCCCTCCTGGCCGCCGTGCCGAAGCTCCTTGCACCGGGTGGGTTGTTCGTCTTCGCCCAGCCCACCCGGCGCAACCTGCAACGCCATCCGCACCCGTCCGCGCGCTTCCTCCTGGATGAGGGTGAACTGCCCACCCTGCTCCCGGAGCTCCAGTCCCTCTCATTCACCGAGGACTGGACGGACACCGGACGTCACGAGGCGCGGCTCCTGGCGCAGAAGCCCCAGCAGGTGCCGCAGCCGGCCAAACCATGAATTGAACGAATTCACACTTTTGCCGCTTTGCGTCTGTGTAATGGACGGCAGTCCTTGCGGCATCGCACTTTCGTCTCATGGTCTTTCACATACAAATAGCGGTGCGCCCATCCCAAGCGCCCTGACGGAATGCATTGCCATTCCCTCAGGCCATCGAAGCCAGACTGGATCCGCCATGCATCTCGCAAAGCTTTTCCCCCTGATGGTGTCCGCAGCGATCGTCACGGCCTGTGGTGGTATGCCCCCGGAAGAGGGCTCGACGGAGCCCATCACGCAGCCCTCCCAGGAACAGGCCGACCCCGGCGCATCGTCGGACGACCGAGAAGTCCGCGCCTTCGGAACGTGCACCGGCTATGACGGCAACAACTACTGTCTCGCGGAGTGCAACGACGGCATCAACTACTACTACACCGTCGGGCACACCTCGGCGATCCCGTTTGGCGACTGCCGCTCGGCGGCGTTCCGCTTCTGCCAGAGCCTGGGCTACAGCGGCCACAATGACGCCTGCTGGGGCTACTAGCCGGCAATCCTTGACGTATTCGGCATGAGCAGCCGCCACGCCCCGCCTGGGCCCATTGACGGGGCGTGTGCACCTCAACCGCGCCGCTTGTACTGAATCTCAATGGCTTTCTGCGGCGCGGCCCCGGGCTCGATGTTGAAGTGCGTGATGACCAGCGCATCAGGACCGGCCACCTCGATGTCCACGCGCCAGCCCCAGCGGGGCGTCTGCTCACCGGTGTAGTAGCTGCCGGTGACGGAGATGCGGTCGCTCACCCCGGGCTCGCCCAGCAGGCTCATGATGTCCGTGCCGACGTGGAAGGTGTCCACCCACGACAGGGTGAACTGCCGCCCGTCCAGGTGGTAGCCCAGCGTCGCGATCCCGGACAGCGGCTTGCCGCCCATCGCGGACGTGTACTCGTGCACCACGTAGCGGCCGTCGAGCACGCTCCGGAAGGTGCCGGAGATGGGCGACTCATCCTCCAGCTTGTCGGGCTGGAACCACGTGCGCGCGACGCCTTCCCACGTGCCGACCAGGCGGGAGAGGAGGTGGTGGGGACCCGCGGACAGGGATTGCTGCAGACGTTCCTGGCTCATGGACGCGGAGTCTCCCGGATGCTCCCCGGGCAGGTCCACTTCCCCTGTCGTTCCCTCCGGCACGAAGGCCCCGGCGTCGTTAGATTGCCGCCCCTGCTTCGTTTCCCCATCAGGAGCCTTCCTTGCCTACGACCCCCGCCTATGCCGCCCCCACCGCGAAGGCCGCGCTCGGCCCCTTCACCGTGGAGCGCCGCGAGCCGCGCGCCCAGGACGTCCTCATCGACATCCAGTACTGCGGCGTGTGCCACTCTGACATCCACCAGGCCCGCGACGAGTGGGGCGGCGCCCTCTTCCCCATGGTCCCGGGCCACGAGATCGTCGGCAAGGTGTCCCAGGTGGGCAGCGCCGTCACCACGTTCAAGGTGGGTGACACGGTGGGCGTGGGCTGCTTCGTGGACTCGTGCCGCGAGTGCCCCCAGTGCCTCAACGGCGACGAGCAGTACTGCGACCGCGGCGCGGTGAACACCTACAACGGCCGTGACTACGACGGCCAGCCCACCTACGGCGGCTACTCCACGCGCATCACCGTGGACGCGAAGTACGTGGTGCGCATCCCGGAGGGCATCCCCCTGGACCGCGCCGCGCCGCTCCTGTGCGCGGGCATCACCACGTACTCGCCGCTGCGCCATTACGGCGTGAAGCCCGGCAGCAAGCTGGCCGTCGTGGGCCTGGGCGGGCTGGGCCACATGGGCGTGAAGCTGGCCAAGGCAATGGGCGCGGAGGTGACGGTGCTGAGCACCTCGCCGTCCAAGCGCGACGACGCGCTCGCCCTGGGCGCCGCGCACTTCGAGGCCACGTCCGACAAGGCGACGTTCAAGAAGCTGCGCCGGTCCTTCGACTTCATCCTGGACACCGTCTCCGCGCAGCACGACTACAACGCCTACCTGAGCCTGCTGAAGACGGACGGCACGATGATCATCGTCGGCGCGCCGGAAGCCCCCACGCCGCTGGCGGCCTTCTCGCTCATCCCCCGCCGGCTCAAGCTGGGCGGCTCGATGATTGGCGGCATCCGTGAGACGCAGGAGATGCTCGACTTCTGCGCCAGGCACCAGGTGGCCGCCGACGTGGAGGTCATCCCCATCCAGAAGATCAACGACGCCTACGAGCGCATGCTCAAGAACGACGTGCGCTACCGCTTCGTCATCGACACGGCGAGCCTGAAGTAGCGGCTCCCCCGAAGCCCCGGCGTCCCTGAACGCCGGGGCCCTTCGTGAAGCCTCAGCCGCGCCAGGCCGTCCAGAGCGACACGAAGCCGAAGAGGAAGAAGAGCGCGGCGGTGACCCACCGCACGTACTTCATGTTCACCCGCCCGGACAGCCGGTCGCCCAGGAACACCGCGAGGCCGTCCGACAGCAGCATCCCCGCCGTCGTCCCCAGCGTCACCAGCACCGGCGCCTGGTAGCGCGCGGCCACCGCCATGGTGGCCAGCTGCGTCTTGTCCCCCATCTCCGCGATGAAGAAGAGCGCCACCGTGGTGAGGAAGGCGCCGAAGCGCGGGGGCTTTCCGCCGTCGTCATCCAGCGTGTCGGGCTTGAGCGTCCACAGGCCGAAGCCCAGGAACATCACCGCCAGGAGCAGCGCCATCACCCGCGCGGGGACGTGCGTGGACACCCACGTGCCCACCGACGACGCCAGCGCGTGGTTGGCCACCGTGGCCACGAAGATGCCGCCCAGCACCGCCCACGGCTTGCGGAATCTGGACGCCAGCGAGAACGCCAGCAGCTGGGTCTTGTCCCCCATCTCACTGGCGGCGACGAGCACGAACGAACCGACGATTGCTTCCAACGACACGATGGCACCCCATCCCAGTCCCTGGCGCGGAGGATGTCGTGGAGTGGAGCGCTTCAGGGAGGAGCGCGCACGACGGACCTCGGCCAGGGAACGTTGAATCCCTGTCCGAAGGTCTCGTTCGTCTCGCGCGCTTGCGCGGGATGGGGGCCCGGGCTGTCACCAGCCAGTGTGTCGAGCGCCCCTCCGCCCCTCGCTGCCGGGCGGGAACTACTCCCCTTACGTGGATGCGCGAGTAACAGCGCATCGGGTTCCAAGTCAACCCGGCCCGTCGCGTGTTCCTTTTTTTGACGGCACGAGAGGCCGACCCCCTAATGCCCACGCCAGGTCGGTAGCGGCCTGTAGCAGCATTCCTGGAGGAAGCCCGATGCAGGATGGAAGCGCCAGCCCGCTGAGCCCCGACGCTCCGTCGTCCCCGTCCGCGGTGGAACCCGGTGAGGTCCGAAGCCCCGAGGCCGACATCGTCTCCACCCACGTCCTCGTTCCCGAGGAGCAGGTGCACAAGCTGCGCGAGCTGGCGCGGCGCACCCGCATCCACCAGAGCGAGTACCTGCGTGAAGCCGTGGAGGACCTGCTGTCCAAGTATGGCCGCATGCCCGCCAAGACAGAGGGCGAGTCGTGAGCGGCCCCCTGCTCCGCCGCCGCGTCCGGTCGCTGCGCGAACGGTTGTCGCGCTGGCTGGAGCAGGAGCTGTAATCCTCCCGTCATCGCCTCCAGGCCCCACCTGGAGCGCTCCGGGAGGAACACGCTAGGGTCGTCCGCCTCTCCTTCCAGGAGTCGCGCCCCGGATGCGTCCCACCCTGCTGTCCGCACTGCTCGCGCTGGCCGCCACCGGCTGCGCCACCCCCGGCTTCGAGAAGCTCTACCCCGGCATGACAGCCGCCCAGGTGGCGGACACCATGGGCAGGGGACCGGAGCGGGCGCAGGAGTTCACGGACGGCTCGACGGCCTGGTACTTCGACGAGGACCACTGCGTGCTGATGCGCGACCACGTACTCGTGGCCAAGTCCACCACGCAGACGCACACCGCAGTGCGCACGCCCGTGGCTTCGCTGAAGGACTCCACCAAGGCCTGGTGCGGTCCGCCGGGCACCGACGGCAAGCACGAGCAGCGCATCGAGACGCCCTTCGGCACCTTCAAGGGCACCGTGGACCCCGCCGCCGTCACGGATCAGGTGCGCAACAGCGTGCGCGCCCAGCAGGTGCCGCCCGCGTCCCCGCCCGCGACCGACGGAGGGCAGGCCCTCCAGCCCGCCCCGTAGCGGCGGAAGGCCTCAGGCCACCGACGAGCGGGTGACCGCGGTGTCGTCGTCCTTCTTCATCTTCCCCGCCAGCTCACGGAAGGACATGTGGCTGATGGACAGCAGGATGAGGCCGAAGGCGATCTGCTGGAACGTCTGGCACAGCCACAGCACGTTCGCGTAGGCGAGCCCGTGCGCGTTCACCATCGCGGCGGGCATGAACAACCCCAGGCCCACCTTGGTCGCGGCCTGGAAGGTGCCCATCATCCCGGGCGCGGCGGGGATCATCACGCCCACCACCAGCACGCACATCACGATGTAGGACTGGAACAGCGTCAGGTTCATGGGCTCGCAGGCCGTGCCCGCCGCCGCGCCGGAGCAGTCGAAGGCGCGCGCGAGCAGCGCCATGCCCAGGCCGTTCACGCCCCAGTAGGCGACCGTGTAGAGGAAGAACAGGGTGATGTGCTTGCGGTCGGGGAGCTGCCGCATGGCCCCCACGAAGGTGTCCACGACGTCCGCCACCTTGTCCGCGATGCCCGGCGAGAAGCGGCCCACGGTGGCGCGCACCAGCCGCACCGTGCGCTCCTGCTGCCACAGGCCCAACAGCAGGAACATCAGGCCGCCACCGAACACGGCGAACATCAGCCACGCGCCCAGCTTCACGTACCGGACCTCGGGGGTCTCCGTCGGGACGAAGAAGAGCAGCACGCGGAACAGCGCCGCGACGAAGAGGCCGTCCACGATGCGCTCCAGCACCACGGACGTCATGGCCGCGCTGCGGCGGATGGAGCTGCGCTGGGCGATGAGGAAGGGCCGCGCGAACTCACCCAGCCGGAACGGCAGCACCAGCAGCATCATGAAGCCGATGCCGGACGCTTCGTTCAGCTTGCGGAACGGGACGCGCTCCAGGCCCGACAGCAGTGCCCCCCAACGCAACGTGCGGAAGATGTGCACGAAGGTGAGGCACACGCAGTACGGCAGGATCCACGCGTAGTTGGCCGCCTTGAGGCTGGCGACCTGCGTGGACAGGTCCGTGTCACGGAAGGCCCACCACATGAAGGCAACGGTGACGAGCAGGCTGGCGATGAGGTTGACGGCGCGTTTCACGGCAGGCGGGTATAGCGTCACTCTCCCCGCGACTCCAGCGGCACGCCCGTCCCCTGCCCTCCGGGGCGCATGGGCGAGGGCCTTCCGGCGGCACGCTCCCCTGCCCAGTCGTTCGACCGGTCCGGGAATCTTCCAGCGCCGGACAGCGGCAACGGCTCAGGCGTCGTGGTGGCGGCGCGGCTCGCCGTCGGAGGGGAGCTCGTCTTCCTGCTGCTCGGCCTGACGGTCGGGCACGCGGTACTCCTCACCCAGCCAGCGGCCCAGGTCAACGGCGCGGCAGCGGCGGGAGCAGAACGGATGAGAGGTGTTCTCCGGACGCGGAGGCACGGGCTTCTGACAGATGGGACACGGCGTGAGTGGCATGGCGGATGGAGTCCTAGATAAGCCTTGACGCTCCGGCGGGCCAGGACGTTTCGTGCCCGGCCCCGTGCAGATGCCTCCGGAGACCGCTCACACGCTGTTGAAGGGCGACCGGCTGTCCCGGGACTTCACCGCCGTGGGCGTCGAGGACACGGTCGCCCAGGCGCTGGAGAAGCTGCGCGCCCACCGCTTCGTGGGCCTGCCCAGGGGCGAGGCGCGCGAGACGCGGCCGGGGCGCATGGCGCTCAAGCGCTTCCCGTGGCTGCTCGTGAACATCGCCGGCGGGTTCCTGGCGGCCACGACGACGCGGCTGTTCGAGCGCACGGTGGCGGAGCTGGTGGTGGTGAGCGCCTTCATCCCCGTGGTGCTGGTGCTGTCGGAGAGCCTGGGCGTGCAGACGACGGCGGTGGCCGCGTCGATGGTGACGCACGGCGAGGTGGACCGGAAGGTGGTGGCGCGCGAGGTGCTGGCCGCGAGCCTGGCCGGGTTGATGGCGGCGGCGGTGGTGGCGCTCCTGGGGCGCGTCTATTCGCCGGGGTTCGGCTTTCCCCTGGCGCTGTTCGTGGCGGTGCCGGTGTCCGACAACGTGACGCTGCTGACGTACTTCGGATGGGTGACGAGGGTGTTGCTGTAACGGTGGTGGGTCTTCTCGCGGAAGGGGGCAGGTCATGAAGGTCATGCGCATCACGAAGCCGGGCGGTCCAGAGGTCCTCGCGTTCGACGAGCGGCCGGAGCCGGTGCCGGGGCCCTACGACGTGCAGGTGCGCGTGCGGGCGAGCGCGCTGAACCGGGCGGACCTGCTCCAGGTGCGCGGGGCGTATCCGCCGCCGCCCGACGTGCCCCAGGACGTGCCGGGCCTGGAGTACGCGGGCGAGGTCGTGGCGGTGGGCCCACGCGCGCGGAAGTTCCAGCCGGGCGACCGGGTGATGGGGCTGGTAGGGGGCGGCGCGTGGAGCGAGGTCATCACCACGCACGAGCGCGAGGTGCTGCGCATGCCCAAGGGCCTGGACTTCGCGGACGCGGCGGCGCTGCCGGAGGCCTACCTCACGGCGTACGACGCGCTGGTGCTCCAGGCGGACCTGAGGCCCGGGGAGACGGTGCTGGTGCACGCGGTGGCGAGCGGCGTGGGTTCCGCCGCGGCGCTGCTCTGCAAGGCGATGGGCGTGCGGGTGGTGGGCACGGGACGGAGCGCGGAGAAGCTGGCCCGGGCCTCCGAGTGGGGCGTGGGCCATACGGTGCTGTGCGAGAGCAACCCGCCGGTGTTCGCGGATGCCGTACTGAAGGCGACCGACGGCCGGGGCGCGGACGTGTGCCTGGACCTGGTGGGCGGCGCCTACCTGCCGGAGTCCGTGAAGGCCATGGCGCCCCGGGGGCGGCTGATGCAGGTGGGCTCGGTGGCGGGCGCGCGAGCGGAGCTGGACCTGGGGCCGGTGATGCGCAAGCGGCTGACGCTCAAGGGGACGGTGCTCCGCAGCCGGCCCGCGGAGGAGAAGATGCTGCTCACGCAGGTGGCGGAGCGGCAGCTGTTGCCCCTGTTCGACTCCGGCGCGCTGAGGGCCGTAGTGGATGCCGTATTGCCCATGACGGAGCTCCGCTCCGGGCTGGAGCGGATGGCGGGCAACGGCACCGTGGGCAAGATCGTCGTCCGCTGGGACTGAAGCCGCTACACGCTCCGCTTGCGGGCGGGAGCCTTCTTCGCCGCTCGCTTGGGAGCAGCCGAGGCGGGCTCCAGCGCCTTGAGCACCCTGGCGGAGGCGCAGCGGCGCCAGGCCTCCTCGAGCAGGACCTCCAGCAGGCGCCGGTTCACGGTCCTCAGGCGCACGATGACCATGGGCCAGTCCTGATAGTGCGGCGTCACCTCGAACATGTCTGGCTTGGAATCCAGCAGGGCCTCGCGGTGGTCGAAATCCACCTTGATGACGATGGAGTCGTCATCCAGCACCCGCGCGAAGAGCTTGTCGCTCACCCGGAACCCGGGCGTTCCGTAGGAGGGGCGCTCCTCCGTCGACGGCAGGGCCAGCGCCATTTCGCGCACGTCGTCCACCGTGAGCCCGCCCTTGCGCTTCGCCACCGCCTTCTTCCGCGTCGCCATCCGTTTCCTCCCTGCCCTGCCGCCAGGCACCACCGAAGCCATTGCGCCCGGGGAGCGGAACCGTATCCTGCGCCGCCATGGCTACCCACTTCGACCCCGCCGCCGCCGCGCAGCCGGGCTCCGGCATCTTCGGCCTCCCCCACTCTCCCGACGAGGCCCACGTCGTCGTCATCCCCGTGCCCTTCGAGGCCACTACCAGCTACGGCGGCGGCACGTCCGACGGCCCCGTCGCCCTGCTGGAGGCCAGCAAGCAGGTGGACCTCTTCGACGTGGAGACCGGCCGCCCCTACGAGCGCGGCATCGCCATGCTGGAGGCCCCCGCCGACCTGCACACGTGGAACGAACGCGCCAAGGAGCGTGCCCTGCTCGTCATCGAGGCCGGTGGCATCGAGTCCGGCGAGGCCGAGCTGCTCTCCGCCGCCAAGGACGTGAACGGCTTCAGCGAGAAGCTCAACGAGCACGTCTACCGCACCGCGAAGCAGTGGCTGGAGCAGGGCAAGCTCGTGGCCGCGGTGGGCGGAGACCACGCCATCTCCTTCGGCATCATCCAGGCCCACGCGGAGAAGTACCCCGGCATGGGCGTGCTGCACCTGGACGCGCACGCCGACCTGCGCGTCGCGTACGAGGGCTTCACCTGGTCGCACGCGTCCATCTTCTACAACGTGTGCGAGCGCATCCCGGGCGTGAAGACGCTGGTCCAGGTGGGCCTGCGCGACATGAGCGAGAACGAGCACCGCTACATCGAGGACTCCGGCGGCCGGATCCACGCCTTCTACGACGCCGTCCTCCAGCAGAACCGCTTCGACGGCCTGCCCTGGAACCAGCAGGTGAAGCAGATCGTCGACAAGCTGCCGCAGCAGGTCTACCTGTCCTTCGACATCGACGGCCTGGACCCCGTGCTGTGCCCGAACACCGGCACCCCCGTCCCCGGCGGCCTGTCCTTCCCGGAGGCCACCGCGCTCGTCGCGGGCGTCGTGCGCTCGGGCCGCACCATCGTCGGCTTCGACCTGACTGAAGTGGCCCCCGACCCGGAGGGCAGCGAGTGGGACGCCAACGTGGGCGCCCGCCTGCTCTACAAGATGATCGGCTGGATGCTGAAGTCGCAGAAGGCCTGAGGCTTCAGGCCACGCGCGGCAGCGACACGCTGAACGTCGCGCCCTGCCCGGGGCGCGACTCGGCGGAGAGCGCGCCGCCGTGCAGCTTCGCCAGCTCCGACGCCACGTAGAGCCCCAGCGCCTCTCCCCGCGCGGGGCCCTCCGGGAAGGGCTGGAACAGCCGGGGCAGCTCCGCTTCGGGGATGCCCGGCCCCGGGTCGCTCACGCGCACCAGCACCTGCTCAGGGGACGCCTGTAGCTCCACGCGCACCCCGCCCTGCCGGGCCGCGTTCGACAGGAGCACGTCGAACACCTGCTCCAGGCGCTCCGCGTCGAAGCGAAGCCCCACCGCCTCCGGGGGCACCGTCACCTCCACCGGCACGCCCGGCCCCGTGGTGCGGCACCGCGCGACGGAGGCCTCCAGCGGCTGGCGCAGGTCCCCTTCCACCGGCCGCAACGTCACGCTGCCCGCGCTCAGCCGGGCGGCGTCCTGGAGGTAGCGGCCCACCCGCTCCAGCGATTGGATCTGGGCGCACAGCGCCTCCACCGCGCCCTTGCCTGGCGGAGGCAGGTCTTGAAGCGCGCGCAGCTCATTCTTCGCGGCCTCCAGCGGGCCCTGGAGCGACTGCGCCACCCACCGGCTCAGCGCCTCCACGGGCGTGGCGGGCTCCGGGGGCGCGGCGGGGGCCTTCTCCAGCACGTCGTGGATCAGCGTCTCGAAGTCGGTGATCTCAAAGGGCTTGTTGAGGAACGCGGCCGCATCCGGCGAGCCCTGCTGGAGCACCGCGCTCAAGAGGATGATGGGCACCTCGCGCAGCCCCGGCTCCTGCTTCAGCCGGCTGCACAGCTCCATGCCGCTCATGCGCGGCATCATGTGGTCCGTCACCACCAACCGCGGCCGGTGGGCCCGGGCGAGCGACAGGGCTTCCTCGCCATCCCGCGCGCGCACCACGTCGTGCCCCAGGTCCTCAATCACCTGGCTCAGGACTTCCAGCACCGCGGGTTCGTCATCCGCGACCAGGACGAGACTCATGCGCAACCACTCCCAAGGCCCCCGCGGGCAGCCAGCAACACGCCGCGCCGGGACTCCCAGGGCTGCCCTTGCTCCCCCAACGCCGCAATCGGCCCAGGGCAAGGACGTTCTGCCTGAAAGTGCGTTCGATCACGGCCGCACCATCTGGTCTATGAAGAGCGGGACGCCGCTTCCAGACACCCAGGGAATGGCTGAGGCCTTCCCGACATTCAGACTGTCTTCCGGGAGACAATTCCCGGCGGAGTACGGAGGAATGGCATGAGGGCAGCACACATCCGGTGGGGGCTCTTGCTGTGGGGGCTCGTGCTGGCGCTTCCGGCGCACGCGGACCTGTCCCGGCGCCGCAGCGACGTGGTGGAGGTCGTTCAGAAGGTCTCCCCGGCGGTGGTCTACATCGGCACCGAACAGGAGGTGGAGTCGCGCTTCCGGGGCCGGCCCCGCTCGCCCCTGGAGGAGTTCTTCGGCCAGGGGATGGCGCAGCCGGAGACGCGCCAGCGCATCACCGGCCTGGGCAGCGGCGCCATCATCGACCCGTCCGGCATCATCGTCACCAACGACCACGTCATCCGGGGAGCCTCCGCCATCCACGTGGTGCTCGCGGACGGGCGCACCTTCGACGCGGAGGTGGTGGGCAGCGACGCGAACAACGACCTGGCGGTCCTCAAGGTCAACGCGAAGGAGCCCCTGCCCACCGCGAAGCTGGGCACCAGCAGCGACTTGATGATTGGCGAGACGGTGGTCGCCATCGGCAGCCCGTTCGGCTTGAGCAAGACGGTCACGGCGGGCGTGGTGTCCGCCACGGGCCGCACCTTCCGTGCGGACAGCCGCGTCTACAACGACTTCCTCCAGACGGACGCGGCCATCAACCCGGGCAACTCCGGCGGGCCGCTGCTCAACGTGGATGGGGAGATCATCGGCATCAACACGGCCATCTACGCCAACGGGCAGGGCATCGGCTTCGCCATCCCCGCGGACAAGGTGCGGCGCATCGTGGAGGAGCTCACGCGCTTCGGGAAGGTGCGCCCCGCGTGGGTGGGCATGGACACGGCGGACCTGCCCTCACAGGTGGCCGCGCGGCTCGGGTGGGACCGCACGTACGGTGTCATCGTGACGAACGTGGATCCGGACAGCCCCGCCGCGCAGGCCGGGGTGCAGCGCGGAGACGTGGTCGCGGAGCTGGGTGGTTCTCGCATCCAGGACGCGGAGGATTTCGATTCACGCGTGCGCGGCTATCCGGCCCGCTCGGTCTTCCCCCTGGTGCTCTTCCGAGCAGGCGGCAACCGCACGGTGCAGGTGACGCCGGTCGAATTCCCAGCTCGCCTGCTTGAGAACCTGGCGTGGGAGAAGCTGGGACTCCGCGTGAAGGAGAGCAAGGGCGGGATGGCGATCGCGGCCGTGCGGCAGGGGTCGGCCGCCTCGGAGATCGGGCTGGAGCCGGGGGACGTGCTGTTGCGAATGAACAATCAGCCTGTCCCCACGGGTGACACTTTCCGTGAAGCCCTGCTGACGGCGCGACGGGGACGTAGCGTGCTGTTGCTCGTGCGGCGCGGGCGCTACGGCTACCACCTGACGCTGCCTTTTGAAGGGCAGCGAATCTAGGCGCGACCCGGGGATTCCAGGATCGACGGGAAGGGCACTAGCATGCCGTTCCCATGAGTTCGCCTCGCTATCAGTCACTCGGCCCCCTCCTTGCCGGAGAGGGCTCGCGTGCCTTCCTCGGACTGTCGCTGGAGGAAGGCGCCACGCCCCGCCCCGTGGTGCTCATCTGGGCACCGCCTGAAATCGCGCAGAACCCGGAGCTGGTGGCGCGCCTGGAGCGCGAGACGAACCGCGCCATCGTCTTCGAGCACCCGAACATCCTGCGCGTGCACGGCCTGGAGAAGCTGGACGGCGGCCTGGCGCGAGTCACCGAGTTCGCGGACGGCGAGCCGCTGCGGCGCGTACTGGAAGCGAACCCGCGCATGTCGCCCGCGTTCGCGGCGCTGGTGGTGGCGGACGCGGCCATGGGCCTGCACTACGCGCACGTGGCGGGCAACGACGACGGTTCGCCGCTGGTGCACGGAGACATCCGGCCCGAGACGCTGATGGTGTCCTTCAGCGGCTACACGAAGGTGACGGGCTACGGCGCGCTGTCCGTGGCGCCGCGCGAGCGCGGTGGCAAGCGTGTGAAGAACCGCCGCGCGTACACGTCCCCGGAGCAGCTCTTGGGCGGACGTGAAGCCGTGAACGTGCAGTCGGACGTGTTCCTGCTGGGCCTCACGCTGCACGAGTGCCTCACGGGGAAGATGCCGTTCAAGGAGTCGGCGGATCCGGACAAGGCGGTGCTCAACCGCGCCCTGCCCCCGATGCCCGCGGACGTGCCGCTGAAGCTGGATGCCGTGGTGCGCCGCGCGACGACGAAGCGCGCGCTGGAGCGCTATCCGTCGGCGCTCGCGTTCCGCGAAGCGCTGGTGGATGCGATTGGCAAGCTGCCGACGCACGAGGAGTTCGCGGAGCACCTGGCGAAGCTGTTCCCGCCGGAGAGCGACGCTCGCGCGGCGCGCAGGGCGACGATTGAGAAGGGCATCGCGGAGGCGCTGGCGAAGGCGGGCATGCCGGCGCCGCAGATCGCGGAGCTCATCGCGAACGGCGCGGGGCTCGCGGAGCCCGTGAAGAGCAAGGTGCCGGAGTTCTCCTCGGCGGAGAGCAGCAAGCCGGCGCCCGTGCAGCCTGTGGCCTCCGCGCCCGCGCAGACTCCGGTGGCGCAGACCTCAGCGCCCGTGCAGGCCGCGCAGGCTTCGACGTCCGCTGTCGCGCAGAGCACGCAGGCAGCGACGCCCGCGAAGAACACGTCGACCGCTCCGGTCCCGGCGTCAGCGCAGGCCTCGGGGCCAAACACGAGCACCGCCGCGGTGCCTGCTGGCGCCACGGCCCAGACCGCGACGCCCTCCCCTGCTCCGGCTGCCTCTACGGAGACGCGGCCTACGGGTCCCATCTTCGGTGGCGCGGCGAGCCCTGCTGCGCAGACGGTGGCCGCGCAGAAGCCTTCACGCTCCTGGGTGCCGTACGTGGTGGGCGGGCTCGTACTGACGCTCGGCGCGGGCGCGGTGATCGTCCAGCGCCAGCTCCAGGGCACGATGACGGTGGAGACCTTCGACGCGGGCCTGCCCATCGTCGTGGCCGAGCCCTTCGACGCGGGCGTCGAGGACGCGGGCGTGGACGCCGGTGTGGACGCGGGCCCGACGATGGGCATCCTGGACCTCACCGTGGAGCCGCGCGTGGAGGTCACGCTCAACAACGCGCTGCTGGGCCGCACGCCGCTGTCCGCGTCGCTGCCGCCGGGCAAGCACCTGCTGACCTTCACCAACGGCGCGCTCGGCATCTCCGTATCGCGCACCGTGACGGTGGCCCCCACGGGCCGCTCCGCCTACCAGTTCTTCCTCAACAAGGCCTTCATCAACGTGCGCGGCCCGGCTGGCGCCAACGTCACCGTCGACGGAAAGCCCGTGGGCGTCGTCCCGGTCGAGGAGCTGGACGTCTACGAGGGCTACCACCGCCTCAACGTCACCGTGGGCCCGTCGCACTGGCAGAAGACCTTCACCATCGAGCCCGGCCAACGCGTCAACTTCGACGTGGACTTCCAGGAGCCCCAGGAGGCCGCGGAGGAGTAGGCGCCGGTTGGCGGGATGCCTCCACGACGGGGCTCGGGGATGGACAGACACCCCGCGCCCTGGCTCAAGCGATGGCAGCGCGCGCGGCTCCTGGAATCGAGGCCTGGCGAAATTCAGACGGGCTCATGTCATCGACTGACGACTCCAACGTATAAGCCGAACATGAACCTGCTTCTGAACCTGTTGTGGATCATCTTCGGCGGAGGGCTGGTGCTCTGCCTCGAGTACCTGTTGGGTGGACTGGTGCTCTGCCTCACCCTCGTCGGCATCCCGTTCGGCGTGCAGTGCTTCAAGATGGCTGGCCTCGCGCTGATGCCCTTCGGCAAGGACATCGAGGATCTTCCCAGCGCAGGCGCGATGAGCTTCGGGCTCAACATCGTCTGGGCACTCTTCGCTGGGATCTGGATCTTCCTCACCAACGTCGTCATCGGAGTCAGCCTGGCGCTGACGATCATCGGCATTCCGTTCGCGCTGCAGCACCTCAAGCTCGGAATGGTCGCGTTTGCTCCGTTCGGCAAGCGCATTCGCGGCTGAACGCCCCCTCCACCCGGCTCCCGGAATTGGACGAGTTGATCCGCCGACAGTGGCTTTCGGTGGTGAAGCCCGCTTCAGGCCAGACGCCCAATACCGGGAGTACAGCGGGTTGCGACAGCCCCTGCCCCCGGGAGAGCATGGCCCAATGACTGCTTCTTCCGAGCACGGAGGCCCGGCGGCGCTCGACGCACCGGATGTCGTGGGCGCCTTCAAGGGCCGCACGCTGGGCGTGGCCATGGTGGGCAGTGTGCTGGTCATTGCGCACAACGCACTGCCACCCGCGCAGGACGAGTGGGTCCACTACTGCGACCTCGTCGGCCAGAACATCACCACCATGAGCGCACAACTCGTGGTGGCGGAGGGGCATGGCCCGAACGCCGCCCAGCGCCAGCAAGCGCTCGACCAGGGCGCAAAGGTGAAGGGCGCCACCATTCCGCCCACGGCCGTGCTCACCCGCTCGCCGCTGGTGCGCGGCATCGTCACCCTCTTCAACTGGTTCACCCCCAAGGCCATGCGCGCCTTCCCGCCGGAGGATCTGGAGGCCGCGGCCCGGCACTTGAAGATGAGCAACGCCGAACTCCAGCGCCTCGTGGACATCGCCCACGCGCTGAGGCCTCAAGAGGCGTGACACCTGGTGTCCGGCGTCTGCCTGTCTGGAGGACGCCGGCAACAGGCGCAGGGGCGGTTGCCCGCATTGAGACCGGGGTCAAAGGGGGGTGTCACCCTTCGGGCAGCGCGCTGCCACCCCTGGGGGGGATGCCGACTGGGGCGCCGTGTCCAGCCTGTCTGCTCGTGGCCGGACTGCTCCGGCCTGGGAGGCAGCATGCAACAGACACGCGGATTCGTCGTCGCCTTGGCCATGACCACCTTGCTCACGGGGGCGTCCGCCGCCAAGGCCGGTGGCTCGGTGCAGCTCGATGCGGATACCCAGGTGGCATTCAACCTCGGTGGGGCCACCGTCCATTGCGGTGACACCCTCACCCAGCACACGAAACTCACCCGCGATCTCAACTGTCCGGGCTCGGATCCCTTCGCGCTCCGGCTCGATGGCGAAGACATCGTCCTGGACCTCGGCGGCTTCACCGTGCGCCGCACCGGTCCGGTGAATGAGGACTCGCAGGGCATCGTGGTCGTCAACGGCAGGATGATCCGCAACGGCACGGTTCAAGGCTTCGGCAGGGGAATCATCACCGCCGTTCCCGTGACCGTGGCGAACCTGCGCCTGCACAAGCTCGCGCTCCTCGACAACGGCGTCGCTGTCTTCAGCCAATCCTCGACGAACTTCCTCATCACGGAGTGCCGCCTGAGCGGGAACGGCGCCGGGCTGGACAGTGAGTTCGATGCGTCCACCGGTGTCTTCGACGTGCGCTCCTCGGTGTTCACCCACAATGGGACCGCGATGTTCGCGGATTTCCATTTCATCGACGTGCGCGACTCCACCTTCACGTCGAACGAGCTTGTCGGCTTCTGCTTCGGTGGCGCCTTCCGCTTCAGGACGAGCACGCTCGCAGGAAACACCTCCGTGGCCGCGATGCGGGTCGACCTGGGTGGCCCGTTCACCTGCGGCGAGATGCGGTTCGAGAACTCGCTCATCGCGGACAACACCGCGTTCGCGACCCCGACCGACCCGGTCTGGGAGACGAACAGTTTCGCGATGATCGACACGCTGGCCGTCAACAATGGCACGGCTCTCCCGGTCGCGGCCCTGAGGGTCTACGTCGACGGCAATACCTTCTTTGACAACACGGGCGGCGGCCTGATCCTGTCCGACCTCCCGGCGTCCACTCCCGTCCCGCTCGTGGGCATCGTCCGCGGCAACCAATTCCTGAGCAACGACGGAGATGGCCTCCGGGTCCTGCCTCCCAGCACTCCCACGGTGCTCAACAACGTCGCCCTGGGCAACACGGGCTTCGGCATCAACGCGCCCACCGCCTTCGACGGGGGAGGGAACGTCGCGCGAGACAATGACGCGGGCGACTGCGTGGGCATCATCTGCGCCCCCTTCTGACGACACACCCGGTGAAGCAGGCTCCAGGCTGAGCCGCGAGTCCCGCGTCTCCGGCAGGTGAAGCGTGCGCGTGGCGGACGGCAGCCGCCTGATCAGGAGGGGAGCCAGTCCCGGCTAAGCCCGTTTCGCAGGACCCGCTTGCTATTTCACCTGCCGTCCGTGCCAGACTGGCCGGATGAACCGCGTGCTCCTGCTGGCCGGACTGTTGAGCCTCGTTGCGTGCAAGGGCAACATCGGGCCAAACACCAACGACGGAGGCCCCAACAAACCAGTGGATCCAGTGGATCCAGTGGACCCGGGGGATCCCGGTGGGCCCGTGGGCGCCGCGTGCGTGGTGCAGTCGGTGCTCACCCATCGCTGCGCCAGCTGTCACGGCGCGCTGCCGACCCAGGGGGCGACGATGCCGCTGCGCACCCTGCACGACATGCGGGTGAGCTCGGCGATGGATGGGAAGCTCACCAACGCCCAGCGCGCGCTCATCCGCATGCGCGACGACGCGTCTCCGATGCCGCCAGCCCCGCATGAGCGCGCGAGCGCGGCCGAGCGCACCGCGCTCGACACCTGGATCAAGGAGGGGATGCCCCTCTGCAGTGGCACGGACGGGCCGCCCGTCACCGTAGTGCCCGAGCCCAACCTGCTCGATCAGTCCACGCTCTTCACCTGCACCGAAGGCGTGCGCTCGGATGCGCCGACGCGCATCCGCCGCATGAACCGGCGCGAGTTCACCCGCAACGTCGGTGGCTCGGTCGAGCGCAGCTGGACCGGGTTCAGCTTCTACGACAACCCGCTCGATCCCAGCGCCATCGAGCAGTACAGCTCCTGGGCCACGGACGAGACGCTGGACGAGGCCACGGTGGAGCTCTTCCTGCCGGTGGTCGGCGCGGCCGCCTCGCCGTGGACGATGAACTACCCGGACGGCAACCGGATGGAGCGTGTCTTCACCAACAACCGCTTCAGCTGCATGTTCAACGACGCGAACCCGAGCGACACCTGCAAGCGCTTCCACCTTGGCCAGATGCTCGAGTTCGGCGTCTTCTTCCGCCCGCCCACCGAGGATGAGCTCACCCGCCTCACCGCCTTCGCGACCTCGGTCATCGCGCAGGAACCGAGCTACTCCCCGCGTACCCGCGCGGACTCCATCACGCGGATCTCCAACGCCGCGTGGATGATGACCGGCGCCATGTTCCGCCGCGAGATGGGCGGCGAGCCGGCCGACGGGCGCGTGGAGCTGACCAGCCTCGAGCTGGGCTCGCAGCTGGCCTACGCGATGGCAGGGCGCGCGCCCTCGGCCACGCCGAGCTTCGTGTGGCCGTACTACTCCGCGCCCCTCGAGGGGCATCTGGCGGACGTGGCCATTGCCGCGAAGGATGGCTCGCTCACGCAGGATGCGACGACCACCGCCCTGATCAAGAAGCACCTGGGCGGCGTCGACGCCAACCAGAACGGGACACCGCGCTTCGATCTGGTGCAGGACTACAACGAGGAGCAGCGCTCCAAGCGCGGGCAGTACTGGCTGGGTGACGGCGTCGCGGGCTTCTTCCGCGAGTGGCTCGGCTACGAGCACGTGTCCGCGGTGTTCAAGGAGTCCCCGGCGGCGACCTCGCGCTTCGAACTCGAGGGGCTCGGCTACATCAGCGCCGTCTCGTACGACAACCTGCTCACCAACTTCCACCCGCTGGAGCCGACCTTCATCCAGCAGTTCGACGATCTGATCGCGCGGGTGGTGGTCGAGGACCAGGACGTGCTGGCGAACCTGCTCACCACGCGCACCTTCTATGTGCCCTCCATGCAGAACGCGGCCTACGACTCACACAAGGGCCTCTCGCACCCCTACAACGTCAGCGAGATCCTCCCGGCGACCGTCGCGGGCCGCTGGAAGACGCTGCCTGCCACGGAGCGCGCGGGGGTGCTGACCCACCCGGTGTGGCTGGCCGCGCACGGCGGCAACTTCGAGGACGATCCGTCCATCGTCCACCGCGGCAAGTGGGTGCGCGAGAACCTCCTGTGCGGCTTCGTCCCGCCGCTCAGCAGCGTGCAGGTGGCAGCCCAGGTCGGCGCTCACGCCGCCGACAAGAACGCGCGCCGCCGCCTGCAGGAGGCGACCGCCGGATCGCAGTGTCAGGGCTGTCACCGTCTGATGGAACCGCTCGGCCTGCCCTTCGAGATCTACAACCACGCGGGCTTCCTGCGCGCGCGGGATCACTCGCCCAGCGGAGGCTGGACCACGCCGGACGGAAGCTCGACGCTCACGTCGATGCCGGACCCCGCGCTGGACGGTCCGGTGCGCGACGCGGTGGAGTTGAGCGAGCGCCTGGCGGCCTCGCGGCACGTGAAACGCTGCTTCGTGCGACAGGCCTTCCGCTACTTCATGGGACGCCCGGAGAACCCGAGCGACGCCTGCACGCTGACGCAGATGGAGCAGGCGTATGATCAGAACAACGGCTCGTTCTCCAAGATGCTGACCACGCTGATGACAAGCGACACCTGGAAGACGCGGCGCGTGCCGCAGGCTGGAGAGTGACTGCCATGTTCTCGCGACGAACCGTCCTGAAGGGCATGGCCGCCGGCCTCTTCGCGCCCTACTTCCACGACGTCTACGCCCAGTCGTCAGCGCTGCCGGCGCGCCTGGTGCTGGTCCTCGAGTGCAATGGCGTCTACCCCCGCGCGCTCCTGAGCACGGGCACCCGCGCGGCGCTGGGGGGGCGCGCCAACACCACCGACCGCCTCTTCTGGGACGCGTACAAGGACACGCCGCTGGTGCGTGAGGGCGACAATCTCGCCAGCGCGATCAGCCTCGGGCCGTTGGCGGGGTCATCCGGCAACCTCGACCTGGTGAACCGCTCCGCCGTGCTGCTGGGGCTCTCGAACCTCATCGCGGGCGGCGGGCACTCCAGCGGGACGGGCGGGCTGAGCTGCGCGGTGAACGGCGCGGGCGCGACCTTCGACGCGGTGATCGCACCTCGCCTGCGCCGGGGTGCACCGTTCGACGTGCTGCGCCTGGGCACCAGCTCCGCGCGCGTGTCGATCGTGTACGAAACCTGCGCGCTCGGACCCCGCAAGCCCGCGGGCATCATCGTCAACCCGTCACTCGCGTTCGACAGCACCTTCGGCTCGCTGCTCGGCGGCTCGACGAATGGGCGCGATCGCAAGATGCTCTTCGACTTCGCGCTGGCCGACTCGCGCAAGGCGTTGGCGGAGTTCAAGGGCAACTCCAACGAGCGGCTGAAACTGGAGCGCTACCTCTCCTCGCTCGAGTCGCTGCGCACGCGGGAGGATCAGCTCGCGGGCATGGCGGACCGCGTGCGGCCCTACCTGCCGCTGGCGCCGAAGGACAACCCGCTCCTCACCGGCGCGGGCTCACCGCCCGACTCGCTGAAGTGGTTCGAGGCGCAGTTCCAGATCGCCACGGCGGCCCTCCTGGGCGGGCTGACGAACACGGTCGTGCTGGCGACGGGCACCTCGGGCTTCGACGTGGCCTACGGCCCGGACGTGAGCGACGTCCCGCGACACAGCTTGCAGCACGGCCTGGATGCGGGGCAGAACTGGGAGCGCGTCGCCGAGGTCACCCGCCGCCACGTGCAGCTGGTGGCGAACCTGGCGAGGACCCTGGCCGCCACGCCCGAGGTCGGCGCGAGCGGCTCGATGCTGGATCACACGGCGATCGTCTTCATGTCCGACAACGGCGAGCAGCACCACTCCACCTCGCGTGAGTGGCCGAAGCTCGTGGTGGGCGGCAACGCGCTGGGCCTGAAGACCGACGGGCGCACGGTCGTGTACCCGAAGTACGACGCGGCCCGGAACCGGCAGGTCTCCAACCTCTTCAACACGCTCGGCCACGCGTTCGGAGACGCGGACTTCAACACCTTCGGGCAGGAGGGCAGCACGCGCATCGCGCCGGGACCGCTCAGCGAGCTGTATGGCTGAGCCGCGAGAGCGGGCCGCGGAACCTGTCAATCCGAGCGAGAACGTCCCCGCCTGACGCTCCCCGCTTGGAAGCCTGCCCGCGCTGGCGCAGGCCTCCTGGCGCGGGAGCGAGGACTTCATGCCCGTCCTGCGCTCGCCTCCAGGGTGACGAGAAGCTCGTCCAGTTGCTGGAACGTCTCGACCAGCGCTTCCGCCGCCCCGCCGGCAGCGTCGAGAGCCTCCTTCGAGGGGTAGAGCTCGCTCACGACCAGCAGCGTCTGGTCCCCTTTTTCCTCGAAGGTCACCGTGGTGACGGACGCATCGTCACCCCCTTCCTCATTGGTCCAGACGAGGCGCGAGTGCGGTGTCACTTCGGTGTACCGACCGAAGAACGCCATCCCCTGGCCGAACACCAGACGGTACGTGCCCCCGGTACGGACATCCATCTCGCAGGAAACCAGGGTCATTCCCATCGACTTCGGCACCCACCACTTCTTGAACAGCTCGGGCTTTGTCCACGCCTCGAACACGATGCGTGCCGGAGCATTGAAAGTCCGCGTGACGACGGTCTCACGCTCGGACTTCCGTTCCACGGTCGTGCGGTTCTTCATGGGTGTGGGCTCACTCTCTCTTCTTGCGTCCATCCACCTGCTCCTTCTGTTTCAAGTCCTCGACAACCTTGTCCAACTCGTCGAAGCGGGCGTCCCAGAGCTGGCGGTACCTCTCGAGCCAGGCCATCTCTTCCTCCAGGCGGCGCGGGCCGATCTTGCAGGTCCGCACGCGCCCGACCTTCTCCGTGCTCACGAGCCCGGCCCGCTCCAGGACACCGACGTGCTTCTTCATGCCCGTGAGGGTCATGTTGAACTTCTCGGCAAGGTCCGTGATCGAGGCCTCCGCACGCCCGAGCTGCTCCAGAACACCGCGACGGGTGGCGTCGGAGAGCGCGGCGAACGAAGCATCGAGGCCGGCATTTGCATACTGAACCATGTGGTTCAGTGTCTAGCACGCGGAGAGCTGGCACGCAATGGCAGTTCGAGCGCGCGCTGCTTGAACAAGGTCCCCGCCCTGGAGCTCCCGGGCCTTCCGAAGAAGGCCCGGGAGCCGCGTCAGGCGCGGGGCTCGGTGAGGGTGTAGGCCGCGTTGACGAGCGAGAAGTGGCTGAACGCCTGCGGGAAGTTGCCCAGCTGCGCGTGCAGCTTCGGCATGTACTCCTCGGCGAGCAGGCCCAGGTCGTTGCTCAAGGACAGCAGGTGTTCGAACAGCCGCCGGGCATCCTCGAAGCGCCCCATCATCTGGTACGTGTCGGCGAGCCAGAACGAGCACGCGAGGAAGGTGCCCTCCTCTCCACTGAGCCCGTCCACGGAGCCCGAGGCGTCCGGCTTGAAGCGGAGCACCAGCCCGTCCTGGATCAGTTCGCTCTCGATGCGCTTCACCGTGCCCACCACCCGCGGGTCCGTTGCTGGAAGGAACCCGGTCAACGGGATGTAGAGCAGGCTCGCGTCCATCTGCTTGCCGCCGTAATACTGCGTGAAGCTGTTCAGCTCGGGATTGAACCCCTGCGCGCAGACCTCCTCGAAGATGCTCTCCCGGGCTTCCAGCAGCCGCTCCATCGGGGCCGCCATCTTCGTCTCATCCGAGGCCTTGATGGCCCGGTCGAGCGCCGCCCACGCGGCCACCTTGGAGGCGGTGAAGTGGCGATTGGGTCCGCGCATCTCCCAGATTCCCTTGTCGGGATTCCGCCAGACCTTCATCGCGTGCTCGGCGACGTTGAGCAGCGCGCGCTGCGCGACGGGGCCGACCTCGCCGAAGTATTTCGCGCCTGCGTAGAGCACCGCGGCCACCTCGCCGAGCACGTCGAGCTGGAACTGGTTGTAGGCCCCGTTGCCGATGCGCACGGGCTTCGCGCCACCGTAGCCATCGAGCCAGTCGAGCTCGGACTCCGTGAGGCGGCGCTCGCCTCGGATTCCGTACATGATCTGCATCTGGGCGGGGTCTCCCGCGATGGCGCGCATCACCCACTTCCAGAACGAGGACGCCTCATCGCTCAGGCCCGCGCGGTTCAGGGCGTTGTGCGCGAGCACGGCGTCGCGCAGCCACGTGAAGCGGTAGTCCCAGTTGCGTTCGCCTCCCGGCGTCTCCGGGAGCGACGTGGTGGGCGCGGCCACGATTCCGCCCGTGCTCTCGTAGCTGCAGGCCTTGATGGTGATGAGGGAGCGGACGACCTCGTCGCGGTACTTCGGCGGCGGGACGATCTTCGACACCCACTGGGTCCAGTAGCGGTCGGTCTCCTGTTCGGCCTTGTCGGCATCCAGGTTCGGCGGGACCTGATCCAACCACGAGTAGTTCCAGCTCATCACCCAGGAGAACCGCTGGCCCTCGGTCACCTCGAAGTTCGAGACCAGCGGGGACGCGGTATCCCTGTCCGTGCGCCGGAGGAACAACGCGTCCGGGCCGGCGAACGCACGGAGCGAGCCGCCCACGCTTTCCACCCTGGGGATGGAGCGGCCGAAGGCGAAGCGTGGCGTCAGCTTCGAGTGCATCGCCACCCTCCCCTTCACTCCCACGACGGTCCGGACGAGCCTGGGGACGTCCTGGCCGACAGGCATGAAGTCGATCACCCGGACGGTTCCCGAGGCGCAGGTGAACTCCGTCTCCAGGATCAGGGTGTCCTTCCGATAGCGGCGGGTGATCTTCTGGATGGACTCCCTGGGTGCGAGCGCCCACTCGCCGTTCTCCTCCGTCCCGAGCAGGCTCGCGAAGCAGGCGTCCGAGTCGAAGTCCGGCAAGCACAACCAGTCGATGGTCCCGTCCCGGGCGACCAATGCCGCCGAGCGCAGGTTTCCGATGAGCGCGTGATCCTCGATCCTGCGGTTCGCCTGGACCCCCAGCTGCGCAGGGATGACAGGCTCCTGGGCCTTCTTTTGCTGCGTGATTTTTTCCGCCATTGCCTTGGCTCCCGAATGCCTCGCGATCAGACCTTGACGCTGGCGCCCGGGACGTGGAGGCGCAACCGCTGCGGCGGAGGGAGAGCGACCGCTTGGTGCTTCGGGGGCAAGAAGCTGCTCCCTTGGAGGTCGCCGTAGTACTTCTTGCAGAAGGCGCTCTTGCTGTTGCGCACCTCCGCGACGAAGAGCGCACGTCCGGCCACGCGCTTGGGGAAGACGGGCTTGCCGGTAGGAGTCGTCCCGGATTCCCCCGCGCACTTCCACCACACCTTGTTGCCCAGCGCCGTGACGGCCCCGCCTGCGTGCGTGTCCCACGCAGAGCCCGGCCTGCGCAGGGGCCGGCAGCACCAGGCGGGCCAGGTCGTCCACGCCCACCTTGGGCAGCGGCTGGGTGCGGTCCTTGCCCAGGGAGCCGGCCATTCCGCCGAACCGCTTCTCACAGAGCGCCGTGTAGAAGGCCAGGGTGAGCAGGCTCCGGAGTTCGTCACGGTCCGCGATGGCGGCGAAGTGCGCCGAGTTCGCCCAGGTGTTCGCGCAGGTCCGGCTCGCGGTGTACAGCGCCCTGCGGGGCGCGTCGGTGAACATCGTCTGGATGAGGTCCGGCTCGGCGTAGAACTGCCGCAGGTACAGATCCACGTTGCACTCCGCCAGCCGCGCCCCCAGTTCCTTCTTCACGAACCTCTTGGCGTGGAGCTCCGTCTGCACCCACTCGGCGGCTGTCTTCGACTTCGAGCCCCAGGCGTTGGTGATCATCGAACGGGGGCATGCGCGCAGCTCCAGGGCAGGCAGGCCGTCATCATGCCTGAAGCCTCGCAGGCGGTCCCCTCCGCGTGAGGACGCGGAGGGGACGGTCGCGCTCAGAGCATCTCGCAGGAGTAGAGGGTCATGGACTCGCACCACCAGCCGGCGCACCTGGCCCCCCGGATGAAGTGGTTCGCGGGCGCGATGAAGGTGGACTTGAACTCGGCGATGGGCGCCGACCAGTAGCAGTTGCCGGCGGTGCGCCCGGAGATGGGCGTACCGATGACCGATACCCGTCGTGCGGGCCCCCTGTGACTGGCTGCGCATGGCGCGCGAAAGCCCGGGTATTTCATCCCCGCCGACGCAGTTCAGCACACTGCCCGGGCGGAAAGTTACCCAATAGCAAACATGAAACCCGGGGGCGCCAGATGCGGCAATGACATTCATTTACTTGTCAGGGGAAGCGGCTCACACTGGCCGGGCCCCCCCCCTGATTGGAGCAAGCATGAGCAAGCGGACGAAGTTCCTGCTGATGGTCTCGGCTGTCCTCTCCTTCGCGCCCACGGCGGCGCTGGCCGGGCCCCCCCAGTGCATTGAGGTCTGTAACTACGCTCTATGCCACGACCTCTGCAACATTGGTCCCGGCTATTGGGTGACGTGTGGTGAGTACTACGGCACCGGTTGCCTGACCGCGCCGGCCGAGCCCTCCGAGCCCACCGCCTCCGTGTCCGCTGACGAGGCCCGCCAGGCCGAGGACGCTTCGCTGACCTGTAGCGAGGAGAACCCCGTCTAGCGAAACCCCGACGGGCAGTTCGCGGGGCGCTGTGACATTCACAGCGCTCCCATCCGCGCCGGTGGCCAGAAGCGCAGCCAGGCCCGGCCGGTGACGGAGCGCATGGGCAGGACACCCCAGACATGCGAGTCGCTGCTCCCGTTCCGGTTGTCCCCGAGGACGAAGAGCCTGTCCTCGGGCACGCGCGCGGGCCCCCACTCGTAGGCTGGCGCCTGCGCGACGTAGGGCTCCTGGAGGAGCCTGCCATCCACGAACACCTGTCCACCGTGTACGCGAACCTCCTGTCCCGGCAGGGCAATCACCCGCTTGATGGACGAGTGCCCTGAGAGATCGCCGGAGCGTACGAGCTCGGGAGGCGGCTCGAAGACGACGACGTCCCCAGCCCGCGGTGGATGGAGGCGGAAGGACAGTTTGTCCACCACCAGCCGGTCCCCCACGGCCAGCGTCGGCATCATCGAGCCGGAGACGATGTGGTGCGGCTGGACGACGAAGCCGCGCAAGAGCAACGCCATCACAAGCAGTGAACCCACCCAGATGAGCCTTCCTCGCGTGTGGGAGGGGGAGACCTGTCCGTGAGTGCTCATGAGTCCGAACTTACTCGCTTGGGTGATTCGTGAAAGTCCATACACTCGCCCATGGGACGGACCTTGGACCGTCCCAGGTCAAACAACCACGACGAGGGAAGCTGGATGAAGAAGACCTTGAAGATGGGGCTCATCGGATTCGTGATGGGAGCTGCCGTGGCTGTGGGAAGCGCGACGTTGGGCTCGGAGGAGACTGTCGCCGCTCCCTGCTGCTCGTTGTGTGACGACTGGGCTGAGACGTGCTCGTTCTACAACTGTAACGGCGACCCGGCATGCGAGGCGAGCTGCGAGCAGGATGAGACGCTCTGCTGGGAGCGGTGCAACTACCGCTGCTGAGCCCCAAGGCATTGAAGAACGCCTGAAATGACGACGGGCTGGGGACAGCAAGGTCTCCAGCCCGTTTTCATTGCCCTCCCCGGGCGGAGGGATGCCTTGTCGGGCGCGGGCCCACGTCCAATATTGAAGGGACTGAACCCCGCGGGCCTGAGGACAGAGGATGGGGATGCCAAGGCGGGCGCGAGGATGGGGCGGCGTCCAGGTGTTCGCGCTGGGCCACTCCACGCGCACCATCGAGGAGCTGGTGGAGATGCTGTGGGTGAACGGCGTGCGGACGCTGGTGGACATCCGCACGGTGCCGCGCTCCCGCACGAACCCGCAGTTCAACGTGGACGTGCTGGGAAGGACGCTGGCACGGGTGGGGGTCGAGCACCTGCACCTGCCGGCGCTCGGCGGGCTGCGGCGTGCGCGCAAGGACTCGCCCAACGCGGCCTGGCGCAACCTGAGCTTTCGCGGCTACGCGGATTACATGCTGACGGAGGACTTCGCGCAGGGACTGGAGGCGCTGCGCGAGGTGGCGCTGCGGGGGCCGGTGGCCCTGATGTGCGCGGAGGCGCTGCGCTGGCGCTGCCATCGCTCGCTGGTGGCGGATGCGCTCTGGGCGCGAGGCGTCCCGGTGACGCACATCACGAGCCCCACCCGCGTGGAGCCGCACCGGCTCACCGCCTTCGCGCAAGTGCGAGGGCGGCAGGTGCTGTACCCGGCGACGTAAAGGCAGCTCAGGACTGGCTCGCCGCCTACGACACCCGTGCCTCCGCGATGGCGGCGCGGAGCTCGTTCGCCACCTCCTGCACGTGCGGCTCGGTCAGCAGCGAGACGTGGTTGCCCTGGACCATGCACAGGCGCAGCGGTTGGGTCGTGAGGTCCTCCCACCCCTCGGTGACCGTTTCGCAGAACTTGCTGTCGTTCGCGCGCAGGAAGGTGATGGGCCCCCGGAAGCGTTCGGCCGGCACGTAGGCGGAGTAGCTGGCGGCGCGATAGAGCGCCAGGATGTGCTCGATGCGCGCGTCGGGCTCGTCCGGTGGATAGGCCCCGTGCTTCCTGGCGAGATCCATGAAGTGCGTGATGCGCTGGCGTGGGTCGAGGGCACGCAGCTCGTCGCTCTTCAGCCCGACGTCTACGTCGAACCAGTACCGGAAGCCCGCCGCGACGATGGAGTAGAACTCGACCAGGTCGTCCAGGAAGGTCTCGTTCGGCATGCGGAGGCTGAGATTGGCGGGCGACCAGGCGTCGCACACGGCGAGCACGGCCACCTGTTCCCCTTTGCGTTGAAGCTGCAAGGCCATCTCCAGCGCGACCATGCCGCCGGAGCAATGGCCTCCCAGGAGATAGGGGCCGCGCGGCTGCACGACACGCATGGTCGCGATGTGGTCGGCCGCCATGTCCTCGATGCGCTCGAAGGGCGGGCGCTCGCCATGGAGTCCGCGGGACTGAAGGCCGTAGAGGGGCTGATCCGGCCCCATCCAGCGCGCCAGCGCATAGGCGTTGAGCGGGGCCCCCTCCCCTCCCGGCAGGAAGAAGAAGGGGCGCTTCGAGCCGTCTGGCTGGAGCGGGATGAGGGGCTGCACGTTGAGCTTCCGGGACCGCGCGCGCAGCAGGCAGCCGAGGCGCTCGATGGTCGGCGCCTCGAGGAACGCCTCCAGGGAGAGCGGGGCATTGAACCGCGCCGAGATCGCGGCGAGGACGGCCTCCGCCCCGGCACGGTCGCCGCCAAGGTCGAAGAAGTCATCCTGCATCCCGATTCCGAGAGCATCCCGGTGCAGGCGGTTCGCCCAGATCCTCGAGACTCGCAGCTCGTAGGCGTCCCGAGGGGGGAGATAGCGCTGGGGCATGGTGTTTCTCACGGATGTGCGAGCTCCCGCGAAGCGAGGGCGTCTGTGGATGGGAGTGCGCCGAAGGGCACCCGAGGGCTGGAGAGTTCCTGGTCGCGCATCCGGCGCTTGACCTGGATGGGCAGCGCGCCGGAGGCCGCTTCGCGCGCGAGCACGCTCGCGATGAGGTGCGCGACGCGCGACCCGTGGCAGTACCCATGGATGGCTGCCCGCTGGCGCGACTGGATGGCGGGGTCCACCGCACGGCGCAGCGTGGCCAGCGCCCGATCCGGCTCGCCACCGAGTGTGTCGACGAGCACCGGCAGCGGCGAGTCCCGGTGCGTCGCGCACTGGCTGGCATACAGCCGCTCGAGCTGGAACGCGTAGAGCGCGCGCTCCATGGCCACCTCCGCGGTGATCGCGTCCACGGTGCCGTCCGTTCCCACCAGGGGGTCGGGCGGCATGAGCAGGGGGGAATGCCGTTCACCAGCGCGGCGCCGATGCTGCTCAGGCCCGGGCGGCAGACGAAGGTCGCCTGGGGCTTGGCGGCCAGGGCCCGGAGGAACGTGCTCCAGTGCTCGTCGATCCACCCGAGCAGCGTCACGTTCCCGGGCCGCGAGCGCTCGAGTTCGAGCGCCAGCCACGCGCGATCCTCCGCGCTCCCGCCCGCGAACAGGAAGTGCACCCCGTCCATCCTCGCCGCCATCGCCAGCATCGCGCGCCAGTGCCGGCGGCTGCAGGTGGAGAAGCCGTTGCCCTGCGACACGAGCACGACGCCGCGCGAATCCCTCTGGGTGAAGAGGTGTTGGAGCGCTGGCGAGCGCTGGGCCAGGACGGCCCCGGCCCGCTCCGCGGCCTGCTCCGAGGAGAGCGCGCTGGCCTGACCGAGCGGCGGGATGACCACGTAGGGCTGCCGGCCCGACTCCAGCGACAGCCAGTCGCGCCAGTTGATGGCCTGATACCAGAGGGTGCCGCTCTCCGGCACGGCGGCCATGAGTTCCCGGCTCGAGGCCTCGAAGTCGACCGAGGGGTTGCGCCGCGGCTCGATGCCCGACGCTCGCAGCGCGTCCCTCAGCTCGCGCCGCGTGTGGACCGCTGGAGCGGACGCGGCCACGATTCCGGCCATTCCCGGCGCCGTCGCCTCGTCCGTCTGGCGAACCCGCTGGCGGAGCCAGCCGAACTCCGCGAACGCGTACCGGACGGCGTGCAGGGGGACCTCCTTCCGCTGCGCATGCTCCGCGAGCTGGTGAAGGATCCAGGTCTCCGGCCGGCAGTCGTTCACGATGGCGGCCGCGCCCGCGCTGGCCCGGGCCAGCTCACGGTTGGCCGCGAGCCACAGGAGCGCGGCCTCGCGGTTCAGGAGCTCCGGCCGCGAGACGTTGGCGACGTCGTCCGGCGTGACGGTCCCCGACTCCGCGTCGCTGTAGTGGAGCGGAACGACGTGGAACCCCGCGACATCCCCGACCTTCCGGCGCGCGTATGCCGCGTCCTCCTGCCGGCGGATCGCCGCGGTGAACGGGATCGGATCCGGGAGCCTGGCGAGGGCGCCATGCACGGCCGGCACCCAGCCCGTCGTGTGCCCGAAGGATTGCGCGACGTACAGCACGCTCGTGGGAGCCGACGCGCGGTGGGCCTCCACGCGGAAGCGGCCCGCGAGCCTGGGATCCGGGCCCGTGACATAGAGCGGCGCCTGCTCCTCCAGCAGCGACATGCCATCGCGTGGGACGAGGATCGCCAGCCGCGCATCACGATCCGAGATCAGGATGCTGTCCAGGCCGGCGAACAGGGCGTACGCCGCCGTCCCCTGGGCAGGCAGCGCGGCCTCGAGCGCCAGGAGTTTGCCGGCGACGGCGATCCGCGGCGGTTCCCCCGGCGCGAGATACGTCACTTCGATGCGCCCGTGCGAGAGCGCGACGACAGCGCCCCTCAGCACGCAGGACGGCTCGTCCCGCAGCGGGTGCGCCAACAGGGACCGGGCGTTCATCGGGAGGCGTCGTTCGCGGCGAGGTCGCGGTCGATCATGTCTTCGTAGGTCTCCGCGCGACGGGCGAGCGTCGCGCGGCCCTCGTCCAGGATCACGATGCCGGGCTGTGGGAAGCAGAAGGAGTTCGAGAAGGAGACCAGGTAGGCCCCCGCGTCCATGACCGCGAGCGTGTCCCCCACGCGGAGCTGGGGGAGCTCAATCTCCTTCCGAAGGCGGTCCATGGGGCTGCAGGTGGGGCCGTCGAGGGAGTACGTCTGGCTGGAGGATTCCCCCCATCGCTCGACGTGGAAGATCTCGTGATACTCGCGGTGCAGGATGTGAGCGATGTTCTCGCCGGCATCCAGGATGGCGTGCGCGGGTCCTGCTCCGGCCGCGTTGAGACTGCTGACCTGGCAGAGCAGCAGCTGGGTGTTCCCGGTCATCGCGCGTCCGGGCTCCAGGAAGATGCGAGGCGCGGGACGGCCGGCGCGACGGAAGTGGGCCTCGACCCTGCCGATGAGCAGCGCCAGGTACCGTTCAATCGAGAGCCTCTGCTGGACCCGCTCCGCGAGCGGCACGGGTGAGTCGTTGAGAGGCAGCACCGTCGGGACCGCGAGGCTCCCACCGAGGTCGAGCATCTCCACGTCGAGCCCGAGCCGGTCGTGCAGCGTGTCGCAGAACTCCAACACCTCTTGAACGAAGCGCTCCAGCGTCTGGGCATCCTCGATGGCCACGCCCCGGTGCGCGTGCAGCCCGACGACCCGCAGCGAGGGGTGCATCATCGCCTCCTCGTAGGCCGCCAGCGCCCGGCCTCCGGCGATCGGGATGCCGAACTTGCCGGACCAGCTGTCCGAGGTGGCCACGCGCATGCCCACCCGGGGGCGCTTCCCGAGCTCCGCGGCAGCCGCCGCGACGAGCGCGATCTCCTCGCGATGGTTCAGGTGGGTGAGCAGGAGATCGCTCTGGACCACCGTGCGGGCCACGCTCGCCGTCTTGCCCGGACCGTTGTAGATGATCCGGTCGGGCGCGACTCCGAGCCGCTGGGCGAGCCACAGCTCGTACGGAGAGACGACCTCGGCTCCGACCCCGAGTTGTGACAGCCGCTGGAGCACGGCGGGAATCGGATTGGTCTTGTACGAATAGAAGATCTCGGCGCCCCGAAGCCGGCCCTCGGGCGTCTGCTGGAAGCGCCGGACGTTCTCCGCGAGCCGGGCGCCATGGACGACGAAGAGCGGGCTTCCCCAGCGCTGCGTCAGGCTCGCGAGCGACCTTCCCTCCAGGCACAACCCGCCTTCGGCTCGCGTCAGGCCCCATGTCCCTGGATGAAGGGGCCGTGCGGCTCCAGCTGCCCCAGGCATGCCCGCTTCGGGAGCAGCGACGGATTGTATTGGCGAACCCAAACCCTTCGTGAAGGCCGTGGTGTTGTTCGAGCGAGCGGTGTGGGACGTGGACACGAAGAATCCTTCTGAGCCGTGGGTGCGTTCACCTGAAACATCTGGGTGAGACAGCAGGGCCCGTGCCATCGCCGGGAGCACTGGGGGGCGCCTCGGGAGCACCGGCGGATACACCCCGGCTGACATGTCACTGACGTGGCATTGACGTGTCAGCGCGCTCGGTCACCGGTGTGACGGCGCAGGCAGACTGCGGCTCGGCCACATGTTGCCGTCCTCGCGGGGCCGGTGACGCACATCACGAGCCCCACCCGCGTGGAGCCGCACCGGCTCACCGCCTTCGCGCAAGTACGGGGGCGACAGGTGCTGTACCCGGCGACGTGACGTCGGGCCAGGACCCATGAGCCGCCCCTCAAGCCGGCGCGGAAGTGCTCAGTCGATGACGGGGGGCGGCAGCGCGCCGCCGCAGCCCCGGTTCATCTCGCAGAAGTTCAAGGGGCCATACCCGATGCAACACTCACTGGCGCTGGTTCCACACGCGACGCCACACTTCGGACGGCAATCCGCGGTGCGGCTGCTCGCCGAGGGATAGACACAGACGCCGTTGCCCCCATTGCAGAGTGAATAGGGCGCGGCCCCCACGAGACAGACGTTGATGGCGTCCTCCCTGGACGCGAGCTCGGCCGGCGAATCCACCTCCGCCTCCGTGCCACCACAGCCCACCAGCAGGACAGCCGCGAACAACCCCTTGAGCATCTTCGACATGGTTCCTCCCAGGAATCGTCTTCGTCGACGAGGCTCCCATCCTACGAGGCGCCCTCCCCCACTCAAAGATTGACAAGAAACTCCTCCAGCCCTCGGGCGAGCGCCTTGGGGTCGACGGCGTGCGTCTGTCCTTCCAGCGTCCGGTGACGTGCGCTGGGAATGGCCTGTGCCAGGGTCTGGATCGCCTCGCGCATCCAGGCCGGGCTCGCACCTCCATCCATGACGAGCGTCGCCGCGCGGACGGCCGGCATCTGCTCGAGCCGCGAGGGGCCGCGGGCCGTGATGAGCAGGTCGTAGCTCAGCGTGTGAGCGAGGTGCTCGAGCCCCGCCCACATCGGCGCCTTGCGCATCTGCGCGACGGCGGGCTCGGGCAGCTGCATCACCTTCGTGAAGTACAGCTCGACGGCCTCCGAACGCCGATTCCCCCTGGCTGCCTCGTCGAGCTGTGTCGCGAGCGCTTCAAACGCCCGGGCCCGGTCCGCATCGAGGATGACAGGAGGCTCGTAGACGACCAGCTTCGGGATGGAGAGTCCGCGAGCCGCGGCATCGAGGGCCAGGAGGCCCCCCGACGAGTTGCCGAACACGGCGGCGGATCCTCCGGCGGCGGTGATGAGCGCCGCGAGGTCCTCCACTTCCAGCTCGGGCGAATGGGGCGATGTGTCCCCGCTGTCCCCGCGACCGCGCCGGTCATAACTGAACACGGTGAAGCGATGGGCCAGCAGGGCCGCCAGCGGCGTTCCCGAAGTCGGCGCCGTGCGGTCGCAGAACGCTCCGCCCACCAGGATGAGCGGTGGACCCTTGCCGGTGGTCTCGAACGCGATGGACGTTCCATCCGCGGACGTGACGGTGTGGCTCTTCATGGCAGCTCCTTCAGTGCGAGGCAGCAGGCTGGTAACCGTGCGTGCGGAAGGGGACATCGAGCTCCCGACAGACCTCGGTCAGGACCTCGGGCGCGTGGTAGTAGTTTCGCAGCCGCACGATGCGGTCGCCGTCCAGCTCGACCCGCACGACGGCGTGCACTTCGTCTCCCGACCACCAGAGGAAGAGCGATTCGCCGCGGTGCGCACGGAGCTCGCAACGCGGCGGATCCACGAGCACGTAGCCGCCCTCGGGACAGCCGAAGAGCGTTCCCCTGAACGAGCCGTCCCGGACCGCCTGGGCCCCGGATTCAATCTTGAAGCCCGGGTACTCCAGGGTCGCCGTATCGAGCAGGAGCGCCGTGAGCCGGTCGAGGTCCCGCGCGTTGAAGGCATCGCAGAAGGCGTTGAGGACGGCGGGAGCCACTGGCGCCGGCTCATCCGGTTCCGGCGTCACCAGCTTCGCCCGCCCCCTGTGCAGGGCGGCCTTGATGGCTCCGGTCGTGGTGGAGAGCGCCTCCGCGGTCTCCTCGAGTGACAGCCCGAAGGCATCCTTGAGCACGACCGCGGCTCGCTCTTGCGGCGACAGCTGCGAGAGCAGCGTCCCCGCGGCCTCACGCGTCGCGCGAGGCTCGGCGCGCGTCACCGGCTCCGGGACCTCGAAGCCGTCGGGGGCCGGTACCTCCCGCGCCTGCCGCATCCGGTTGAGCCACAGGTTGCTCGCGACCCGGAAGAGCCACGCTCGCGGGCTGCGCGGCGGCTCCGCCATGATGCCGAGACTCGCGAACGCCCGGGCCATCGTCTCCTGGGCCATGTCCTCGGCATCCCAGGGGCTGCGCGTCAGCTGCCGGCAGTACCGGTAGAGGTCCGGGCGGAGTGGCTCGTAGGTATCGAGAAACCGGCGCCAGGACGCCCTGACGGAGTCTCCCAGCGGGCCTTGTGACTGAGTGCTCATGCCGGAGAGACACGCGATGGGCGGAAAAAGATACGGGATGACGGTGTTGGGTGTGTTGGGCGCTCCCTCGACTGTTCCCTTGAGGTCAGGTCGGCGAGGTTGCTCCAGACCTGGGGACTCGGGCCGTAGCATCAATGGATACCTGCCTTTGGATGAAACCCATGCCCGACCAGCCTCTGCCTGCCACGCTCCCCTCCTCCTCCGACGAGCAGCTTCAGCGAGCGTTGCGGCGGCTGGAGGAGTACGAGCGCTCCGAGAAGGTGATCGCCACGGCGGGCATCGGCCGTTGGTCCTGCGACCTGTCTCAAGCCCACCTCGTCTGCGACGCCATCTGCCGCGTGCACTGCCACCTGCCCCCGGACGGTGAGGTGACCTCCGCCCACCTCCAGGAGCGCATCCACCCGGAGGACCGGGAGCAGGTGTGGGACGCGGCGCGGCGCGCGCTGGAGGAGCGGATGCCCTTCGAGCTGCGCTTCCGGATCCACCCGGACAAAGACGCCCCCATCAAGTGGTTGCACGTCACCGGCTCCGTCTTCCACGACGCGGCAGGACGCGCGCGGCACTTCGAGGGCATCACGCGAGACATCACCCCCGAGCGGCAGCTCGAGGAGTCCCTGCGCCAGACGCTCATCGAGAAGAACGACTCGCTCCAGAACCTGGAGCTCATCAACAGCACGGGCCAGGCGCTGGGCGCGGAGCTGCAGCTGGAGAAGCTGGTGCAGGGCGTGACGGACGCCGCCACCCAGCTCTCCCGGGCCGCGTTCGGCGCGTTCTTCTACAACGTGCTGGATGAGCGGGGAAAGGCATACATGCTCTACACGCTCAGCGGAGTGCCCCGGGAGGTTTTCGCGAAGTTCCCCATGCCGCGCGCGACCCGTGTCTTCGAGCCTACCTTCAAGGGCGAGGGCATCATCCGCAGCGACGACATCACGAAGGATCCACGCTACGGCCACAATGCCCCTCACCGGGGAATGCCCGAAGGCCACCTCCCGGTGCGCAGCTACCTGGCGGTGCCCGTGATCTCGCGCTCCGGTGAAGTGATTGGCGGGCTGTTCTTCGGCCACCCCACCCCCAGCGTCTTCACCGCGCGCGAGGAGCGGCTGGTGGCGGGGCTGGCCGCACAGGTCGCCGTGGCCATGGACAACGCCCGGCTCTTCCAACGGGTGCAGGAGGCCGTCACGTCGCGGGACACCTTCCTGTCCATCGCCTCGCATGAGCTGCGCACGCCCATCACGTCCATGAAGCTGCTGTCGCAGCACATGCGCAAGCGCATCCACGCCAACGACCCGGCGGCCTTCACCCCGGAGCGCGTCACCCGGATGGTGGAACAGACGGAGCGCTCCATCGACCGGCTCGCCCGGCTGGTGGATGACATGCTGGACATCTCACGCATCGCCGCGGGCCGGCTGCAGCTGCACCTGGAGCCGGTGGACCTGGGCGACGTCGCGCGCGATGTGATGGACCGCTTCGAGCAGCAGCTCACGGAGGCGGGCCACGCGCTCACGGTGCGGCTCGCGCCCGGGCTGGTCGGGCGGTGGGATCGGATCCGGCTGGAGCAGGTGCTCGCGAACCTGCTGACCAACGCCCTCAAGTACGCGTCCGGGACGCCGCTCACGGTGAGCCTCACGGCCCGGGATGACCACGCCGTGCTCGAGGTGGAGGACCGCGGGCCCGGCATCGCGCCGGAGCATCAACACCGCATCTTCGAGCGCTTCGAGCGGCTCGGCAGCGCCAGCGAGGTGAGCGGGCTTGGCCTGGGCCTCCACATCGCCCGCCACATCGTCGAAGCGCACGGGGGGCGCATCCACGTGCGGAGCTCCTTGGGCGACGGCGCCCGCTTCTTCGTCGAGCTGCCGCTGGCATGCCCGAGCTGAACCTCGCGCTCAAGTGCATCGACTGAGCGGGAACGCTGAGAGGGCCCTCTTCCGACTTCAGCGAACGCGGAAGACGGGCTCCACCCAGTAGTTGGAGCTCTCCCAGCTCTGCGTGGGGAAGGTGCCCTCGGGCCCGTAGGCGAAGACGCCACCATCCGCCTCCACGTGCAGCGGCTGGGCGTAGTGCGAGATGACGAAGGCCTGTGACGTCACCGTGTAGCCACCCGCCGGCGCGTAGTACGACACGGTGTACGCCGTGTTCTCCTGCACGGCCACGTCCGGGTACAAATCCACCGTCTGCCAGCCGCTGCCCGGCCCGCCCTCCCCCACGAAGAGGCCCGTGGCCAGCAGGACGCCCTGCGCGTCCCACAGGTGCACCACGCGCTCCTCCAGCGGCGCGCCAGGGTCCCGGTAGAAGCGCACGGCGTCGACGATGCCCGGCACCTCGCTCTTGAAGCGCACCCCCACCTCCACGCCGGCCGTGTCGTCGGACGCGAAGACGCCGGAGGGCGCGGGCGTCTGCCACAGGCTGTAGGCGGTGGGCGCGGGCGTCACCGTGGCCCGGTAGGACGCGGCGCTGGTGCCGTACGTGTTGGACGCGCGCACCTGGTAGAAGTACGCGACGCCATTCATGGCGGAGGTGTCCAGCCATGCCGTCCGCGTGAGGCCTGACGCCACCGGCTGGTAGGGCCCGGCCTCCGAGGTGGCGCGCAGGACCGAATACGTCTGGGCCCCCGACGCGGCATCCCAGCGCACCGCGGCGGCGTTGTTGCCGGGATAGGCCCGCGCGAACAGCGGCGTCTCTGGAGGCGCCAGCTTGACGAGCGGCTCCACCCAATAGTTGGAGTGGTTCCACGTCTGGGCCGGGAAGGTGCCGCTCGGCCCGTACGCGTAGACCCCGCCGCCCGCGGGCACTGACAGCACCCCGGCGCTGTAGCCGCTGGCGAAGAAGCCCTCGGTGACGGTGTAGCGCCCCTGGGGAGCGAAATAGGAAACGACGTAATCGGTGCCCGCCGCCAGGGGGATGTCTGGGTAGAGG
>NZ_RAVY01000086.1:0-37999 GCF_003611625.1 Corallococcus sp. CA054B | reverse complement strand
GACCTGGGTCATCGAGCTGCGCGGCCGGGGGCTCGCCGGGGCCTGCGCGGACTGGAACTTCGACGACCAAGCCGAGCACGACGTGTCGGAAGCCCCGCCCACCGCCTGGACCGTGTACATGCTGCGCTGCCGGGACGGCACGCTCTACACGGGCGCCACCAACAACCTGGAGCGCCGCCTGGCCACGCACGGCCGGGGCAAGGGCGCCGCGTACACGCGGGCCCGGCTGCCGGTGACGCTGGTGTGGAGCGAGCCCGCCCTGGACCGGAGCGCCGCCCTGCGCCGCGAGGCCGCCATCAAGCGGCTGACGCGCGCGGACAAGCTGCGGCTGTTCGCGCGGCGTCCGGGACGGCGTTGACGCTCGTCCCCGGGGCTTGTTGGCGGAATGGGTTCGCTTCAGGACGCGGGATGCGCGCGGCGCGACAGTTGCCGTGGCGTCCGCGGGTGTTTCATCGCCTGCTGATGAAACGGCCGGGGCCTCCGGGTGGGTGTACGGACCGCCGGGGGCCGAATTAGGGTGTGGCCTGTCCTAGCAGGGGGAAGTCCATGTCGCGTTCTCGCTCGTTCATGTTCGCTTTGCTTGCCTTGGGTCTGGGGAGCGTCGGTTGCGGTGCGCCCAATCACCAGCCCGTCATCACCGCCGGACCGCGCCCGTTGGGCTCGCCGTCCACGCCGGGCGGGCTCAAGTTCGAAGAGGGCACCGTCATCCAGCTCCAGCTGGAGGTGACGGACGCGGACAACGACGAGATCTTCTTCCGCTGGACGCAGAACCCCTCGAACGCGGGCGGCGTGTTCAGCGACCCCAGCATCGCCACGCCCACCTGGACCGCGCCGGCGCCGCTGGAGAACCCGAACCAGCCCATCTACCTCTACGTGGAGGTGGAGGACCACAACGGGGGCGTGCTGCTGGGCCAGTCGCCCCCGCTCTTCATCCTGCCGAAGCAGCAGTAGCGCGCCGCGCTTCAGGCGGCGGTGGCCGCGGGCGGCGGAGAGCCCGGACGCTGCTTCGCGCGGCTCCGGGCGCGCACGGCGACGATGATGGCGGCCACCAGTCCCACGCCCGCGCCAATGCCCGCGCCCATCAGCTGCGAGTGCATCAGCGACGCCGTCACGCTGCGCACCACCTCCGGCAGGTTGCACATGGTCTGCGTGGCGAGCGGCGTGCTGTTGTTCCACTCGATGTAGGAGGGAGCGGCCAGCGACGCGATGAAGGTGCCCAGCAGCGTACCGGCCAGGATGAAGATGAGGAACGTCTTGAACGTGGCCATGGTGGGGACCTCCTCGGCGGGTGGGCGGCGGGCCGTCCTTAGTATGCGCACGTCCGCCGCGAAAGGGGCGAAGGCGTGCTAAGGGGGCGGGTGTGCCGCTCCTGCCACTCGCCATCCTGTTCGGGGTCGTCTCGCTCGTGTGCGCGGCCCTCCTGCTGACGCACGCCTTCCGCCGCAGCGTGGGCACGGGCGTCATGGTGCTGCTCATCCCCTGCTACATGCTCGTCTACGCGTTCAGCCAGTTCGAGCACCCGCGCAAGAACCTCATCGTCGCGGGCTTCGTGGCCAGCACCGTGCTGACGGCGGTGTTCCTGGGCATGGGCGTCCACGGCATCGCCGCTGCTGCGGCCCGCATGCCGCCCCCCGGCTTCTAGGCCTCCACGCATGACCGCGAGTCCCACGGGTGCCCGCTGTGGCCAGCATCCGGACGCGGCCGCGGTGGCCCTCTGCGCGCGCTGCGGCGGCTACCTGTGCGGCGCGTGCACGGAGGTGGTGCAGGAGACGGCGTACTGCGCGCCGTGCGCCGAACGGCGCATCCGGAACATGCGCCCCGCGCACACGGTGCGGCTGGCATTGTTCGCCAACGCCGTGGGGTTGCTGTTCCTCGGCGCGCACGTGGTGCGGCTCGCGGGGCCGGTCCACGGGAGGCGGGGCGGAGGCCTGGGGATGCTGCTGGAGCTGGCGTGCACGCTGGCGGTGGCGGTGGCGGGCACCGTCCTCTCCACGCGCAAGCTGCGGCGCCGTGAAGAGGTGGGTGACCGGGGCCTGGCTCTCATGCTGCGCGTCGTGTCCGCGCTGAACCTGCTGGGGCTGCTGGCGTGGGGCGCGCTCGTCGCCTTCTTCGTGCTGTCACTGGGGCGGTGACACGCGGGGCGTCGCGCGTCAGACGCCGCGCTCGTTGGGGTCCCAGAGGTACTTGTGCATCTGGAGCTGGAAGCGCACCGGCAGCCGGTCCTCGATGATCCACTCCGCCAGCTGACGCGGGTGGAGCCTGTCGAAGATGGTGGAGAACAGGACGCTGTAGGGCTTCTTTCCCAACTGGTGCTCATTCACGAGCGCGCGCGCCCACTCGTAGTCCTCGCGTGAGCCGATGACGATCTTCAGCTCGTCGTTGGCGTTCATGGACGTGAGGTTGCGGTAGTCGTTGCGGTCGCACTCGCCGGACGACGGCGTCTTCATGTCCACGATCTTGTGGACGGCCGGGGGCACGAGCCGCACGTCGATGGCGCCGCTCGTCTCCAGCAGCACCTTGAGGCCCGCGTCCAAGAGCGCCTCCATCAGCGGATACACGCCGGGCTGGAGCAGGGGCTCGCCGCCCGTGACCTCCACGGTGGGCGTGTTCCAGGCCAGCGCCTTCTCGACGACCTCGGGGATCTTCATGCGGCTGCCGCCGTGGAAGGCGAACTCGCTGTCGCAGTACGAGCAGCGCAGGTGGCAGCCGGTGAGGCGGATGAAGCCGCACAGCATGCCGGCGTGGGACGACTCACCCTGGAGTGAGAGATAGAGTTCCTTCACCACGACGGAGTCAGCGGTGGGGACGCGGCGGGGCTCGATGTGCGGGCGTGCGGCAGGCATGGCGTGCAGTGCGAAGGGGCGCATCAAGCGCACCCTTGGGGGGAGGGGGTCAAGCCCGGCGGGCCTTCACCCGGTCGATGAAGGTGTCGATGAGGTGGCGCGCGATGCTCAGGCGGGGCGGAATGCGCGGCAGGTCGTCCACGCCGAACCAGCGCGCCTCGGCGATCTCCTTGCCGTCCACGACGACGTCGCCGCCCGCGTACTCGGCCAGGAAGCCCACCATCAGCGAGCGGCCGAAGGGCCACGGCTGGCTGCCGAAGTAGGTGACGTTCTTCAGGTCCACGCCCACCTCCTCCTTCACCTCGCGCAGCACGGTCTCCTCCAGTGACTCGCCGGCGTCCACGAAGCCGGCGACGGTGCTGAAGAAGGGCTCCGGGAAGGACGCGTTGCGCGCGAGCAGCATCTCGTCACCCCGGGTGATGAGGACGATGACGGCCGGAGCGATGCGCGGATAGAACGGCGTGTGGTCCACCGGGCAGCGGCGCGCGCGTTCGCCCGGCACGAGCTGCGTGGCCGCGCCGCACTTGCCGCAGAAGCGGTGGTTCAGGTCCCACTCGGAGATGGAGAGCGCGCGGCCCGCCACGGCGAAGGTCGCCTCGTCCACCTGCTTGTAGAGCGAGCGGGCGGGCACGAACTTCAGCCCCTCCGGCGGCGTGAAGTCCCCGGGCATGGGCGCCGCGTAGCAGTCCGTGTCGTCGAGCATGCCCAGGAAGTGGGCGCTGGCCGCGGACTCCGGCAGGGCCAGGCCCCGGGGAAGGTCGAGGCGGCCATCCTGCTCGGACACGAGCAGGTCCATGCCGCGCACGGCGAACAGGAGGGCGGAGTCGCGCGAGCGGGCGGGCGGTTCGTAGCCGGGCTGGAAGCGTTTGAGGGAGCTCACGGGGCCACCTTAACGGACGGCGCGGCGGGGCGCCGCGCGCTATGCTCCGGCCGCCCGCCACCCCGGGCACTGCCCGCCTGGGAGCCTTCGACCGTGAACGCCCTCATCCTCCGCATCGTCTGCGGCCTGCTCTTCGCCGGAATGGTGTTGGGCGTGGTGACCCATCCCCCGCAGGACCTCACGCAGGGATTGGGGATGATGCTGCCCGCGACGATGCTGCTGGGCGTGGCGCTGAAGGGGCCGAAGGGGCGCTCCACGATTCCGAAGAAGCGCTCGCCTCCGGCTCCGCCGGTGTCCGGGGGAACGCCCAGCGTCTGAAGCCAACGTCAGTAGATGTTCATCAACTCCACGTCGAAGACGAGCACGGCGTTGCTGGGGATGACGGGCGCGGAGCCGCGCGAGCCGTAGCCCAGGTCGGAAGGGATGACGAGCTTGCGCTTGCCGCCCACGCGCATGCCGACGAGCCCCTCTTCCCAGCCCTTGATGACGTCGCCATTGCCCACCACGAAGTCGAAGGGCTTCCCGCGCGAGCGGCTGTTGTCGAACATGGAGCCGTCCGGCAGCCAGCCCGCGTAGTGGACCACCACGTAGCTCTTGTTGACGGCCTCCTTGCCGGTGCCCACGACCAGGTCCTGCGTGTAGAGGCCGGACTCGCTCTTGTTCATCGCGGACAGGTCCACGCCCAGGGACTCGGCGTAGGTCACCTTCGCGGGGTCACCCGAGGTCGATGAAGCGTCATCACCACAGCCGGCCAGGGCCAGCACCGCGCACAACAGGAGGGAACGAAGCATGGCCCGCAGCCTGCCGCGCGCGGGCCCCGTGGGGAAGGGGGGCACGCACGGCCTGCCCGCCCGGACGGTGAAGGACGCGCAGGTCCTGCTTGAAGCGCGTCCATGCGGGGCTTATCCGTTGCGCCGCCCGCCATGCAGACGCCTTCCGATCCCGCACCTTCCGCTTTGCTCCGTCCCTCGCTCGTCTGGCTGATGGCGGTGGCGGGCGCCGTCACCGTCGCGAACCTCTATTACAACCAGCCCCTGCTGGGAGACATTGGAAGGACGCTGGGTGCGGACGGGAGCGCACTGGGCCTGGTGCCCACGCTGACGCAGGTGGGCTACGCGGTGGGCATGTTGTTCCTGGTGCCGCTGGGTGACAGCCTGGAGCGCCGCAAGGTCATCCTCCTGCTGTGCGGCTGCGTGGGCGTGGCGCTGGTGGTCGCGGGGCTCGCTCCCAGCCTGCACGTGCTCGTCGCGGCGAGCTTCGCCATCGGCGTCACCACGGTGGTGCCGCAGATGCTCATCCCGTTCGCGGCGCAGCTCGCGGCACCGTCGGAGCGCGGGCGCGTGGTGGGCACGGTGATGAGCGGGCTGCTCATCGGCATCCTCCTGTCGCGCACGGCGGCGGGCTTCGTGGGCACGCACCTGGGCTGGCGCACCATGTTCTTCGTGGCCGCGGGGCTGATGGTGGTGACGGGCGTCGTGCTGCGCTTCACGTTGCCCTCGGCGCCGCCGGTGGCCGCCATGCCCTATCCGCAGTTGATGCGGTCGCTCATCCACCTGGCCCGCACGGAGCCGGTGCTGCGGCTGCACGCGCTCCTGGGAGGACTGACCTTCGGCGCGTTCAGCGCCTTCTGGGCCACGCTGGCGCTCTACCTGCGCTCCCTGCCCGGGCATTACGACGCACAGGTGGCGGGCCTCTTCGGCGTGGTGGGCGTGGCGGGCGCGGTCATCGCGCCGCTGGTGGGACGCTTCGCGGACAAGGGCGCTGGCCGCCGCATCAACGCGCTGGCCATCGCCGTGCTGCTGGCGTCCTTCGTCGTGCTGTGGCTCTGGGGGCACTCACTGTGGGGCATCGCGCTGGGCGTGGTGCTGCTGGACCTGGGCGCGCAGGCGAATCAGATCGCCAACCAGGCGCGGGTGTATTCGCTGCGGCCTGATGCCCGGAGCCGGCTCAACACCCTCTACATGGTGACGTACTTCGTGGGCGGCGCCGCGGGCGCGTGGGCGGGCATGTCGGCGTGGACGCGCGCGGGCTGGCCGGGCGTGTGCGCCGTGGGCGCGGCGATGTCGCTCACCGCGCTGGTGGCAGTGCTCTGGGGCGCGCGACGCCTGCCGGCGGCCCAGGCCTCCGCGACCTGAGGCCTCAGAGGTCGCGCTGCATGTGCCGGTGGGGAATGCCCACCTCGACGAAGGGCTCGTCGTACACGGCGTAGCCCAGCCGTTCGTAGAAGGGGACGACAGGGGCCCGCGCGTGCAGGTGCACGTGGCGGAACCCTCGCTTGCGCAGCTCGTCCTCCAGCGCGCGCACCAGCTTCGCGCCCAGGCCCTTGCCCTGCAGGGACGGCAGCACCGCCATCTGGAAGAGCCGGCCGCTGTGCGCGTCCTCCGGATTGAAGAGCACGCAGCCCTGCACGACGCCGCCCGCGTGGGTGACCAGGTGGAGGCTCTCGTTCTCGAAGGGGAACTTCACGTCCTCGCGGGCATGGCCCAGGGGCTCGCGCAGCACGCGGAAGCGCAGCTCCAGCTCACCCTCGTAGAGCGGATGGCGGGGGTCGATGAAGTCGAAGCGGAGGTCAGTCATGGCGCGGGAGTCTGTCAGAAGCTGCCGGTGAGCTGGAGGTTGAACGTGCGGCCGTACTGGGGCACGGGGCCCGCGGACACGTCATCGCTCACGACGAAGGCGTAGCGCGAGTCGAGCAGGTTGTTCACGCCCGCGAAGTAGCGCAGCCGGCCGTAGTCGCCGGACACGCCGAAGCCCACGAGCAGCGCCTCCCCGCTGTCCGCGCCGGCGACGCCAGGCACCCGGGCGCTCTGGTAGGTGGCCTGCGTGGCGATGCGCATGTCGCCGTTGCCCACGGGCAGCAGGAATCGCCCGGAGGCCAGGTGCGCGGGCGCGGCCTCCACCACGTCCTGCGAGGCGTTGCGCAGCGTCACGTACGAATAGCTCAGGTCCACCAGCAGCCAGCGGCCCGGCTGCCAGTGCAGCCCGGCCTCCGCGCCCCACGCGAGCGTCTCGCCGGAGTTGTTCGCGTAGACCAGGCACTGGGTGGGCGCGCTCGGGGTGCCGCAAGCGGGCGTGGCCGCGGACTCGGTGGTGAGCGTGACGAGCTGGGAGATGCGGTTGTGATAGCCCGCGACCGTCAGGCGCAGCTCGTTCGTCAGGTCGTGCGAGTGCTCCACCTCGAAGGTGGTGATGGTCTCCGGCGCCAGCTGCCCCGCGGGGCGCTGGGTGAGGAGGTTGTCCCCGTAGAACAGCTCGTAGACGTTGGGGGCGCGGAACGCGCGGCCGATGACGAGCTTGGTGAGGCCCTGCTCATACGGTCGGCCGATGACCGCGAGCCGGGGCGTGAGCGGCAGCGAGTCCAGGTCGGAGTACTTGTCCACGCGGAAGCCCAGGGACAGGCTCAGGCGCGGGTGCAGGCGCCACTCGTCCAGCGCGTACACCGACACGAGCGAGCGCGTCCGCGAGCCCAGCGACGCGGCCACCGCGGGGCCCACGCTCTTCTGGTCCACGCGCAGCTGGGCCTGGCCCTCCACGCCCACGGTGAGGCGGTTGGATTCGGACAGGACCGCCAGCAGGCGCCCCTCGGCGGTGAGCCAGTCCGCGGCGCCGGAGTCGGTGTTCGTCTCCGTGGTGTCGCCGCCGTAGTTCCAGTGGCCCTCGTAGCGGCTCAGGTCCAGCGCGCCGCGCAGGGAGAGGACGAAGCGCTCGGACAGGGGGCGCTCGTACTTCGCCTCGGCGAAGCCGCGCACGTCCTGCACGCGCGTGCCCTGCGCGCCCACCACGGTGCCATAGGGCGCGGTGGGCACGTCCTTGCTGCGCCCGTGCAGCCGGGCCACCAGGGACAGGTTGCCCAGCCGCGCGCGCAGCGAACCGGTGCCGGCCTTCTCTCCGTCCAGGCCGGTGACGATGGGGCCCGGGTCGCCCAGGCGGGTGGTGTCCGCGCCGTGGGACTTCATGCCCGCGAGGCTGAAGAGGACGGAGCGCTGGGGGTCCTCCCACGACGTGGTGGCGTGCACGAGCGTGGAGCCCATCGCGCCCACGGCACCGGTGATTTCCAGCCGCCGGTCCAGGCCCAGCGACTCGCGCGGCACCACGTTGATGACGCCGAAGAACGCGCCCGTGCCGTACAGCGCGCTGCCGGGGCCGCGCACGACTTCGATGCGCTCCACCTCTTCCAGGTCCACGCTGAGGTCATGCGCCGCGTAGCCCTGGCCGGCCCACACGTCGTTCATCGCGTGGCCGTCCCAGAGGATGAGGATGCGCGTGTTGAGGTCGCCCGGCGGCGAGAAGCCGCGCACGCCCAGGTACGTGTACGTCCGGTCGTCGGTGAGGAAGAAGCCGCGCACGCCCGCCAGCGCCTCCGCCAGGGTGCGCCAGCCGAACGCACGCAGCTCCTCCGGCGTGAGCACGGTGGTGGAGGCGGGGGCCTCGTCCACGGACAGCAGGCGCTTGGACGCGGCGCGCACCGGAGGCGGCTCATAGCGCAGGGTGGCGTGGACCTTCACCTCCTGGTCGGGGATGACGGTGACCTTCTGGCGCACGGGGCGCACGTCGCGGCTCTCCACCTCCAGCACGTGCTCGCCCTGCGGGAGGGTGACGACGGTGGGGGTGAAGCCCGCGGGCCGGCCGTCCACGCGCACGGTGGCGCCGTCGTGGTTGGCGGTGACGACGACGCGGCCGCTGGGCGCCGTCTGGGCGGTCAGCGTGACCGCGAGCGGCAGGGCGCCTTCGGCGGGCACGTCGATGACGTACTGGCCGGGCGCGTGGCCGGGCGCGCGCACGTGCAGCACGCGCTGGCCCGGAGACAGGCGCAGCTTCGCGGGGATGCGGCCCAGGACGGGGCCGGTGGGGCTGTCACGGACCTCCGCGCCCTCGGGGGAGCCGGTGATGTCCACCATGCCGGTGATGAGGGCCAGGTCCAGGTCCACGGGCACCTCCCGGCCCCGGACGAGGGTGACGGTGGCCTCGGTGGGGCGGTAGCCGGACTTCTGGACCAGGACCTTGTGGCGGCCCGGCGACAGCGCGAGCGTCTGCGGCGAGCGGCCCCGGCTGCCCAGGTCCGCGCGGTCCACGAAGACCTCCGCGCCGCGGGGGTTGGTGGTGACGCGCACCAGGGCGACCTTGGGGCGCAGCCGCTCCAGCGAGCGGGTGACTTCCGAGGCGTCCTCGGCCGGCAGGTCCTCGCCGAGCAGGTCGTTGTAGTAGCGGTACGCCTCGTTGAACTTGCCCAGCGCCTCGAAGCAGCGCGCGATGTTGAAGAGCACGTTGCGGTTGGGGACCAGCCGGTAGCTGGTGAAGTACGAGCGCAGCGCCTCCGTGTAGTTGCCGTGGGAGTACGCGTCGTTGCCCAGCTCGAAGGCGATGTCCGCCTCGTCCGCGTTGTTGTCCGCGAGCGCGGGACCGGCGGTGAGGAGCCAGAGGGACAGCAGCCAGGGACCGAGGGGGAACGCACGCATGAGGACGCCTGCATTCTTCCCCCGATACGGTGTCAGGTCCATGACACTGGCCAACCCTGACGGGCACCGCACGCCGGGGGTGGGTCAGCGGGCGAGCGCCGCCGCCAGCCGCCGGGCCGCGGCTTCCAGCGTTTCCGGCGAAAGGTGCTCCGCCGGGGCCGCGTCGAAGGCGCCCCGACCCCGGAGGTGGGACGGGGTGTCCGCGAAGCGGGGGACGAGGTGCAGGTGGAAGTGGCGGAGCACGTCGCCAATGGCGAAGGCGTAGACGTGCTCGGCGCCGAGCACCTCGCGCTGGGCGCGCATCACCCGGGCGGCGAACGGCCCCAGCTCCCGCGAGGCCGTTTCGTCCAGGTCATACCAGCCGCGCACGTGCTGGTCGCTGGTGAGCACCACCCAGCCTGGGACGGGGCTGGGGGACGCCACCCCGTGGAGGACGAGCCCGGGAGCCCGCGCGAGCAGGCCACCCGGTGGGTGGACCTCCCCGCGAACGATGGCGCAGCCCAGGCAGGGGTCGTTGACGTCTGACATGGCGAGTCATCCTAGTTCAGGGCGCTTGGCAGCCCTTGGGTAGAATTCACCCCACCTTGACGGCGTGGGCCCGGGTCGGGGAGTGTCCGATTTCCGCCCTTTTGGGAGCAGCTGGGGCGTGAAAATTCCGTCATAAATTCAAGGTGGGGACGATGAAGAAGCATGTGCTGATGGCCGTGTTGCCGCTGCTGGCTTGGGGGTGCGGTGACGCGACTGACGCGGACAACGATGGTGTCGCTGACGGCATCCGTGATCCGAACAACGTGTCGGTGGTGGTGCCTTCCACGCCGAAGGGCACGGTGTCGGGCCAGGTGCTGAGCACGACGCTGCAGCCGATCGCGGACGTCACGGTCGCGATGACGATTGGCAGCCAGCCGACGGGCAAGTCGGCGACGACGGACGCCAGCGGCAACTTCGTGATGACGGACGTACCGGCGGGCGCGCAGGTGCTGCTGACGTTCAGCAAGGGCGGCTACTCGACGCTGCGCGCGACCTCCACGGTGCCGTCGGCCGCGGGCACGGTGCCCATCAACAACGGCAACGCGAGCTTCGGTCCGGTGACGCTGACGCAGCTGAACAGCTCGCTGGCCGTCACCGTGGTGACGCCGCAGGGCCGTCCGGCGGTGGGCGCGAAGGGCGTGCTGGAGGTGGACAAGGCGGGCTCGGTCATCCTGAGCAACTACGACTCCGTCTCCTCCGTGATCAGCAAGGTCTACGTGGAGGCCACGGCGGACGCCAACGGCGTCCTGACCTTCACCGGCATCCCCTCCGGCGTGGAGCTGGCGCGCCTGGGCGGCCAGTTCACCGTCTGGATCGCGCCGATGGACACCAACGGTGACGGGATCTCGGACACGGGCGGTTACACGAAGGTCTACTCGAACAGCGAAATCGTGGGGACGCAGTCCACGACGCTCGCGCAGCTGAAGGACTCGAAGCCCTCGGGCGCGGGTGCGCTGAACATCGAAGGTGGCAACGTGTCCAGCCTGAAGGGCGCCGCGGAGGTGGATCCGCTCCGCAACATGGTGCGTCCGGGCGAGCCCATCTTCGTGTACTTCAACCAGCCGGTGCAGCCGGGCTCGGTGTTCGTCCGCCTGACGGACGAGTACGCGAAGGAGTCCCTGCCGGTGACGGCCTCGGTGAACGTCGGCGGTTACTCGGCGACCATCACCCCGGGCAACGGCATCGTGCAGGAGGGCAAGGAGTACAACATCTTCGTCCGCGCGGTGGCCGCGGAGGGTGGCAGCAACTACAGCCGCACGGGCTTCTTCTTCGGCGGCGACCAGTCCGCGCCGAGGGCGGTGACCATCTCGGAGATCCGGTACCAGGAACTCGATCGGCCGCCGGCGGCCACCGCGACGCAGCTCAACAGTCTTGAAGAAGTGTTCGTGAACTTCAGCGCGCCCATCGCGAAGCAGGTCGGTCAGTCCGTCCAGGTCTTCTTCGCCTCGGACATCGACAACAACGGCACCGTGGGCGGCAACTCCTTCGGTGAGGTCGGCAACTACAGCGGCCAGGGCTTCCCCCTGGAGATCGCTGAGCCGACGAAGCCTGTCCAGACGCGCACGCCGGCTGAACTGCCTGTGTTCGGAATCCAGGCGTCCGGGTACAGCACCCGCTATTTCTTCCGATACACAGGCGCTGTTGCCCTCAACCCGAGCCAGGTTCGTCTCGTCGTTTCGTTCAGCAACCTGGCGCCTGTCCTGGGCACCAACGACGTCTACGAGTCCATCTGGGGCCAGCCGATCAACACGGACCTGGAAGCGACGGGCATTGGCCAGCACCCCGCGCCGACTCCTGCTCCTTGAGCCTGCCTGCGTCAGCCTGACGTAGGTGGTTGAAGCCACCTGGATGCCCCCGTGAAGCCCAGGCTTCGCGGGGGCATCTTCGTTTCAAGGTGTCCTCAGGGAGGGATCCTCCCGTCTTGAATGGAGACCTGGCTCAGCGTCGCTGGACGCGCAACATCCCGTAGATGCATACGGAGCGAGTCCACTTCCGGATGGACCTCTTCTTGCTCAGTCGCGGCCTCATGAAAAACCTCAGCACCATTCTGTTGGCGATGCTGCTCATGCCTGCAGCATGCATCCAGATTCCCGACATCGCGGCGCCACCCGACGAGCCTGACTGCAGTGACGCGGGCGAGGAGCCTATTGGCGTCCAATGGGTGTCACCCAAGGAGGGAGCACAGGTTGGAAGCATCGCGAGGCTCCAGGTTCGACTGACAGGCGCCACACCGGAGAACGTGGACCTGTTGGTGGATGGCACAGCGGTCGCGACCCTGAAGGACCCCTTCGCCCTGGATTGGGAGACCCAGTCCGTCTCGGAGGGTCCGCATGCGTTCGTCGTCCGCGCGCGCCGGTGTGGGCAGGAATCCTTGAGCACCCAGCGTCAGGTGGTGGTGGACCGGACGAAGCCAACGCTGATCGCGCAGACGCCCCAGGACGGTGCACAGTGGGTGTCCGTATACCAGACCGTTCGAGCGGAGCTGTCCGAGCCCGTGATGGCGGACAGCGTGAACGACAGCACGGTCCGACTGCTGGCGGGACAGAGTGAGGTCTCCGCGGAGGTTTCGTTGTCTCAGGATGGCCGCGTCCTGACGCTTCAACCGCTTGAGCCACTGCCCGTGAGCGAAGTGATGCGGGTGGTGTTCGATCCGAGCGTGGCGGATGCCGCGGGCAACCCCGTGGCGATGCCTTCCCAGGGATGGTCATGGCGGGTTCCTGCCTTCCTTCCCCTGGGAGGCACCCAGACCCCTCGGCCCCGCGTGGGTTCCTTTTCGTTCCAGGTGGAGCGCGGGGGAATTCCGCTGGTGGCTCGGTTGGGAACGGGGTCGTCCGGCGTCCAGGTCGAACGATGGAATGGCATCGCCTGGCAAGCACTGGGGGCTCCGCTCCAAGGAAGCGCCGAAGACCCCCAGGCAACAGAGTGCGTTCTGCACCTCGATTCGTCGGACACCCCGTACGTGGCTTGGGTCCAACCCAAGCTTGATGGAAGCGTGGCGATCCATGTCCGGCGGTGGTCCGGTAGTGCCTGGACTGACTTGGGGGCGCCCGTCATTCCTGCCTTGTCGCAAGCCAGTGTGACTGACTTGCGAATGCAGGTGGAAACCTTTGGGGGTATCCCTGTCATTGCTTTCAAGGAATGGAATGCTTCGGAAATCCGAGTCAGTATCGTCCGCTTGCAGGCGGGGGAGTGGAGAGCGAGGGCCGCGCCTGGTTCTCAATCAGTCACGAACCTTGCTTCGCTGCACTTTGAACTGAGTCAATGGGAAGACCAGTTCTTGGCCTGGAGCCAGATAAGTCCCTCATTGCCTGGATGGTGGGCTCGCGTAGTTCAATTGTCCGGGGGGAGTGAGTTCGGTTACGAACCTCCATCCAAACAATCCGCCTCAACCATGTTGGCGATGACCGTGAACCGTAGTGGCACCGTCGCGGTCGCCAGTCCGGTCACGGTCAATGGCAGCCAGTCTGTCCTTGTACAGCAGAAGTCAACGGGGGGGTGGGAGCGCGTGGGAGACACCTACGACCGCGTCCCGGGAAGGACTGACGCTTCCGCTACCGCTCTCAAGTTCGACGCTCAGGGCCGGTTGATCATGCTGCTCGAAGAACCCGAGTCCGAAGCTTCATCCTCCGTGCGAAGCCTGTTCGTCCAACGATGGAACACGGATCACTGGGAGCCGATCGGAGGCGCGCTGCGCGCCAATGCCGGTGCCACGGCGGTGAGCCAATCCCAGATCGGAACGGACAAGGACGGGCGCATCTTCCTCGCCTGGACCGAAGTCGATGAGCAGGACGCCACCCAGCCCCGGCTCCAGGTCTTCCGCCCCAACGATTGAGTCCGTTGCACCGGGGGGCTCTGCCAGAGCCCCCACCCCCAGTCCCTCCGCCCACCTACACTGTCGTCCTCTGTGTCCCTGTCGCTTGGCGGACAACGAACCTACCCTGGGATCCGTCCAGGGAAATCTTGCGAGAACGGGCGCTTTTCGGTGGACGTGTTTAGATTCGCTCCGCCCCTCCCCTGCATGCGAGGCCTCTGCTCCATGAAGAACGCGGTCCTGACATCTCCAGAGGGTGAGCCAACCGCGAGCGGTGGGCCCGCTCCCGTGAACTCCGCCAAGCAACGCGTCCTCGTCGTCGACGACTTCGACGACGCCCGCGAGATGTACGCCGAATACCTGGAATTCTGCGGGTTTGAGGTGGACACCGCGAAGAACGGCCTGGAGGCCGTGGAGAAGGCCCAGGAGGGGGAGCCGGACATCATCCTCATGGACCTCTCCCTCCCCGTCATGGATGGCTGGGAGGCGACGCGGCGCATCAAGCAGGACACCCGCACCCGCGACATCCCTGTGATGGCCCTCACCGGCCACGTGCTCGCCGGCAACGCCGAGCACGCCCGGTCCGTGGGGGCTGACGAGTTCGTCGCCAAGCCCTGCCTGCCCCAGGACCTGGAGAACAAGATCCGGAACATGCTCAAACCCAGCAAGGCGAAGCCCCGCTCGGGTCAGGAGTAACCCCAGGCTCCGCTCCGCAGTGTCCATGGGTGGACACTCGGGTGCGGCACCCTGCGCCGGGACGGGCTCCCGCAGGCCCCCCGGTTGACCCACGGACGCGGGAAACGTAGGCAACCCTGGTGGGCTCTCCCGCCTCGTCCTCTCCACCCGATGCGTGGACTCCTCCCGAGGAGTTCGATGAGTACCGCATCGTGCGGCCGCTCGGACGAGGACGTACGGGCCGGGTGTACCTGGCGCACGACACGCTGCTGGAGCGCCCCGTCGCGGTGAAGTTCATCCCGTCGCTGGGCTCCAACGCGCTGGCGCGCTTCCTGGTGGAGGCTCGCGCCGCCGCCCGAATCCAGCACCCCAACGTCGTCACCCTGTACCGGGTGGGACAGCTGGAGGATCAGCCCTACCTTATCTCGGAGTTCATCCGGGGCGTCAGCCTGGACCGGCTGGCCCGGCCCGTGCCCTGGGAGCGCGCGCTGGGCATTGGGCGGGACCTGGCCCGGGGCCTGGGCGCCGCGCACCGCCGGGGCGTGCTCCACCGCGACATCAAGCCCGGCAACGCCGTCCTCACGGAGAGCGGCGAGGTGAAGCTGCTCGACTTCGGCCTGGCCAAGCTGCTCGACCGCGCCGAGGCCAGCGAGCCCACCCCTCCGCGCGCGCCACTTCCACCACCGGAGCTGCCCGCGGACTGGGATCCGGAGTCCAGCCCCGCCCTGGGTGCCCGCTCGCTGGACGGCGTCTTCCTGCCGTCCCTGCCGCGCGGCGCGCTGGTGGGCACGCCCTACTACATGTCCCCGGAGGCCTGGGCCGGCGAGGAGCTCACCGCTCGCAGCGACGTGTACTCGCTGGGCGTCGTGCTCTACGAGCTGTGCGCGGGCAAGGGCCCCTTCCGCGACGTGCCCTGGCGCGAGCTGTCCGAGGCCGTGCGCACCCGCGACGTGCGTCCCCTCCTCGAAGTGGCCCCGTCGGTGGACCCGGGCTTCGCCGCCGCCATCGACAAGTGCCTGAAGCGCGACCCCGCCCAGCGCCACGCGTCCGCCGCGCAGCTGCTCGACGCGCTGGAGGCGCTGACGCGCGAGGAGCTCCCGGCCGTCATTCCGGAGGGCAATCCCTACCGGGGCCTCCGCGCCTTCGAGGCCGAGCACCGCGGCCTCTTCTTCGGCCGCCGTCGCGAGCAGCGCGCCGTGCTGGAGCGGCTGAAGGCGGAGGCCTTCCTGCTGATGACGGGCGACTCCGGCGTGGGCAAGTCGTCCCTGTGCCTCGCGGGCATCCTCCCCGCCGTGGCGGACGGCGCGCTGGAGGATGGCCGGCGCTGGCGCACCGCGCGGCTCGTGCCCGGGCGCAGGCCCGTGTCCGCGTTGGCCGTGGCGCTCGCGCCGGTGCTGGAGGTGGAAGAGGAGCCGCTCGCGGAGACGCTGCGCCAGGACCCCACGTCGCTCGGCCGCAGGCTGCGCGCGAAGCTGGGCACGCAGGGCGGGCTGCTCGTCTACATGGACCAGATGGAGGAGCTGGTGACGCTGTCCCCGCCGGAGGAGGCCGCGCTCGCGGGGGCCGCGCTGGAGTCGCTCACGGAGGCGGCCGGGGGGCTGCGGCTGCTCGCCACCGGCCGCAGCGACTTCCTCACCCGCCTCACCGCCGTGCCCGGCCTGGGCCCGGAGGTGCCGCACGCGCTGTACCTCCTGCGCGCGCTCACGCCGGAGGAGACGCGTGAGGCCATCGTCGGTCCCGCGCGCGTGAAGGGCGTGAGCTTCGAATCCGAGGCCGTGGTGGACGCGCTCGTCGCCTCCACGGCGGCCTCCGACGGCGGCCTGCCGCTGCTCCAGTTCGCGCTGGCGGAGCTGTGGGACGCGCGCGACGAGTCCCGCGGTGTGATGACCCAGGCGGCGCTCGACTCGCTGGGCGGTGTGTCCGGCGCGCTCGCCCGGCATGCCGACGCCGCGGTGGCCCGCCTGCTGCCCGACCAGCGCTCGGCGGCGCGCGGGGTGATGCTGCGCCTGGTGACGGCGGACGGCACCCGCGCTCGCAAGACGGACCGCGAGCTCGTGGGCGATGACCCTCGCTACCGCGCGGCGCTGGAGGCCCTGGTGCGCGCGCGCCTGCTCGTGGCGCGCGAAGGCGAGGGCGGCACCGCGTACGAGCTGGCCCACGAAGCGCTCCTCACCGGCTGGGCCACGCTGGCGCGCTGGCTGGTGGAGGCGGGCGAGCGCCGCGAGGTGCAGGCCCGCCTGGAGGCCGCCGCCGCGCAGTGGGAGCGCCTGGGCCATGCGCGCGAGTCGCTCTGGGGCCCGCGCCAGCTGGCGGAGACGGAGCTCCTGGATCCGTCCGAGCTCACCCAGCGCGAGCAGTCCTTCCTCAGCACCTCGCGCCGCACCGGCGTGCGCAGCCGCCGCCTCAAGGTGGGGCTGGTGCTGGGCTTCCTCGTGTCGCTGGGGCTCGTGTACGTGGGCCTCCAGTGGCGCGAGCGCCGCCTCCTCGACGTGCGCGTGCGCGGCGAGCTGGCCTCGGCCGGGTTGGAGCTGGAGGCCGTGCGCCGCGAACGCGAAGCGCTCCAGGCCGAGCGCGCGGAGGCCTTCCAGCTCTACGACACCGGCCACAAGGCGGACGGCGACCGGAGCTGGGCGAAGGCGGCGGGCCACGGCGCCCAGCTGTCCCACCACTTCGACGCCGTGGCGGACCGGCTGGAGCGCGCGCTGGCGCTGGCCCCCACTCGCACCGACGTGCGCGACGCGCTGGCGGACTTCCTCTACGAGCGCGCCCTGTGGGCCGAAAGCGAGCACGAGCCCGTGCTGCCCGCGCTGCTCCAGCGCCTGCGCCTCTACGACCCCGACGGCGTGCGCTGGAGCCGCTGGAACATGCCCGCGCACCTGTCGCTCCAGGTGGACGCGCCCGGTGCCTCCGCGGAGCTGCGTCCCGTGTCGCGCGAGGCCACGGGACCGGAGGTCGTGGGCGAGCCCCTGCCTTCCCCGGGCGCGCTCCCCTGGGCCAACCTCACCGTGCCTCCGGGGACCTGGCAGCTCACCGTGCGCGCCCCGGGCCACGAGACGTCGGTGCAGCCGCTGCTCCTGACGCGCGGGGAGTCGCGCAACGTCGTCCTGCCGCTCGTCCGCGCGGGTTCGCTCCCGCCGGGGTTCGTGTACGTGCCCCCGGGCGACGTGCGCTTCGGCAGCGCCGCCGAGTCCAGCGTGCGCGACTTCTTCAACGCCACCCCGCTGCACACCGTGCCCGTGCAGGGCTTCCTCATCGCCCGCCATGAGACGACGTACGCGGACTGGCTCCAGTACCTGGCGGCCCTGCCCGCGGAGGAGCGCGCCACCCGTCAGCCCCGCGTGGGCACGGGCGGCTACGCTGGAGGCCTGGCGCTGGAGCCGGACGGCAATGGCTGGCGCCTGCGCTTCCAGCCCGGCGGCGTGCGCTACACGGCGCGGACGGGCGAGCCCGTGCGGTACGCCCGGCGCTCGCAGCGCACGGAGCAGGACTGGCGCCAGTTCCCCGTGAGCGGCATCAACTTCGCGGACGCGGAGGCCTACGTGACGTGGCTGTCCACGTCCGGCCGGGTGCCGGGGGCTCGGCTGTGCTCGGAGCTGGAGTGGGAGCGCGCCGCTCGCGGCGTGGACGGCCGCGAGTATCCCCACGGCAACCGCCTGGGCCCGGACGAGGCGAACGTGGACGTCACCTACGGCAAGGACCCGGGCGGCTTCGGCCCGGACGTCGTGGGCAGCCACCCCGCGTCCCGCAGCCCCTTTGGCGCGGACGACATGGCCGGCAACGTCTGGGAGTGGACGCGCTCGTGGCTGGAGCCCGGCCGCCCGGTGGCCCGGGGCGGCAGCTTCACCTTCAACGTGACGAGCGCGAGGTCCTCCAACCGGGAGCTGCCGGAGGCCTCACTGCGCGACGTCACGGTGGGCCTGCGCGTGTGCGCGGACGCGCCCGTGTCCGGCGGCTGAGCACCACCGGACACTGAAACCCCCGGGAACCGCTGGCATCACCCTGGGGTCTCCTCCAACTGGAAGCCACTGGACGCTGCAAGTGCCCGGACGGGCCTCGTGTGGTTGCCGCTTCCGCCCACCGGACTGACCTTGTGCCCTGTAACGCGGTGCGGGTCGGGGTCGGGGCAGGGAAGGGGCATCCAGATGAGGACGTTGCAGCGAGTGGTCGCGGCGTGTTTCGCCGTCGTGGCGGTGGGCTGTGGCACGGAATCGTCGGAGCCCGAGGCTCCCTCCCTGCGCACGCAGGTGGCGGAGGTCGCGTCTCCCAATGGGCGCAACCTCAATGGACGCAACCTCAACGGCCGCAACCTGAACAACAGCGAGCTGGGCGGCATGCTGGTGTCCGTGGCGTACGCGGGCGCCACCTCCGCCTCCGGCAAGACGCTGACCAATGTGCGGCTGCAGGGCTCCGCCTTCGTCGGCCTGGACGGCCCCAACCCCGTGACGGGCACGAGCTTCACCGGTGCACGCTTCATCGGCACGCTGGGGGACGGCTCCACCCTGCCCGTGCGCGTGGACGGCATCACCCAGGGCAGCGGCGGCGACAGCGACCTGTGGTCCTACCAGGTCACCTACCAGGGCTCGGACGGCAGCTGGCGCCCCGTGTGCCAGGACGCGAACGGCGGTGCGCTCCCCGCCATCGCCGTGGCCGGCCGCTGGAACTACCTCCAGGGCGTGGCGGGGGGCGGCGAGAAGATTGAAGACGCCACCGCCTTCACCTTCGCCTGCGAGGGCGCCGCCATCGCGAAGTGCATGCACTTTGGCTACAAGCCCTGGGCCACCGTCAACGGCCAGAGCCTCGCGGGCCACCACCAGGCCTGCACCCGCATGGTGCGCGCGGACTTCTGCGGCGATGGCGCGTCGCACACCACCGATGGCCAGTGGGTCAACCTCTACGACGGCGTGGGCATCCAGACGGACACCGAGTCCTGGAGCGTGGAGGCCGAGTGGAACGAGGCCGGCGCGCGCTGCTTCACCTCCCAGACCCGCGCCCAGGCGCCGGTGACGTGCTCGGGCTTCAACCCCATCCCCGACTGCGGCAGCACCAGCCACTTCCAGTCCGGCACCCGCCTCATCAGCGAGGCGCCCTAGGGGCTGTCCCTGATTACCGCAGCCAAAGAAGCATGGAAGCAACGTGCAGGACGGCGAGGTAGCTCTTCGCCGTCTTGTCGTAGCGGGTGGCCGCAGCCCGAAAGCGCTTGAGGTCGTGGAAGAAGCACTCCACCCGGTAGCGCAACCGATAGAGGGTGCGGTCCAGCGCAGGCGGTTGCTTCCTGCTGGGATGGGGATGAATGACAGGCGTCATTCCCACCTTCAGGGCGTTGGCGCGAATGCGCTCTGCGTCGTAACCGGTGTCCGCGATGAAGGCCTTGCCCTCGGCGTGCACCAACAACTCCTCGGCCATCGTGGACTCATGTTGCTGGCCGGGCGTTATTTCGAGGTGGAGCGGCTTACCGCCCGCCGTTGTGACGGCGTGAACTTTCGTTGAAAAACCTCCTCGAGAACGCCCCAGAGCATTTCTTCGGACCCCCCTTTTCCGCCCGAGGCGTCCTGATGCGCCCGGACGACGGAAGCGTCTGCCAGCGAGCCGAGCTCATCCACCGGAAGTCGCAGGGCCTTGAAGATGGCTTCCCAGCGCCCGACTTGCGCCCAGCGGTGGAAGCGGTTGTAGACGGTCTTCCAGTGGCCGAATCGCTCCGGAAGGTCCCGCCATTGCACCCCAGTCTTCACGCGCCAGATGACGGCGTTGATGAAGTCGCGGTCCCCTCGCTTCGAGGGTGGGCCGCTACGCGAGCCCAGCAAGGGCTTGATGCGGCTCCACTCGGCATCGCTCAGTTCATGTCGGCGCACAGCCAGCGTTGATCATGCCTGACGCTGGCTGGCAACCTCCTGGTGCCCCTCAAGGCCGGGTCCAACGCCCGTGTTTGATCCACCAGGTTGATTTTCGGGCCGGAGATCAGGGACAGCCCCTAGCGGGGCCGCGGGCTGTAGCCTGACAGGTTACAGCAATCCCAGACTTGTAACGGACTGGGTTACAAAATCTGGAAGTCGATAATTGTCAGTCTTTCATGTTATGAGAACGCTCCATTCGCCTCCGTGTCGCAAGGACCGGAGGGGCATGGGGCGTTTTCCGCATTCACGGAGGGGGACGGGACCGGTGTGTCCGGGGTTCCGCGCACGGTGAGGGGGAGGGTGCCCCATCGCGAGGCTGTCGTCGCGGTATCCCCGTCGTGAGTGGAGCACACCCCATGAAGCCTGAGCTGTCCCTGCTGTGGAAGCATTCCCGGAAGCGTCTGCCGTTCGCGCTCCTGGCCTCGTCGCTGGCGGTGGGCTGTGGCCAGCCCGCCCCGGAGACGTCCGAGACTCCCGCGCCTTCCGCGCCCCAGGCGGGCTCCTCCGCCCAGGCCGTGGACCCGTCCGGCAACCTGGAGGTGGCGCTCGGTACGGCCCTGCAGGCCCTGGAGGGGGACGCGGCGCGTCCGGTGGTGGAGTCGCTCTTCGCGATTCCCCAGGGCGCGGCCAGCAAGAGCACGGCCACGGTGTTCCAGCTGAAGCTGGACTCGAGGCGCACGGAGAACGAGGCGTTCCGCGGCGGGACGCTGGCGATGGCGGAAGGCGCGCAGCAGCTGACGTTCCGCGACGACGGCCAGGGTGGCGACGCGGTGGCGGGGGACCTGCTCTTCACGGCCTCCGGCACGTTCGACTTCGTGGCGCTCCAGGCCCAGCAGCAGCGCATTGCCCAGGCGCAGTCCCAGTCGCCCACGCAGCTGACCACGGCCGTGTTCGAGAACCGCCAGCTGGTGCGCACCGTGCCGGTGACGGCGCTGAGCACGCAGTTCCCGGTGGGCCAGCCCGTGCCCATCCAGCCCATTGGCCTGGCGTCGCTGGTGGACCCGGCGCGCTCGCTCATCATCCGCGCGCCCGCTGTCGTGAACGACACGACGCGCACGTATGACCCGTGCACCGGCGTGGGCAACCCGAACGGCAAGTGGACGTTCAACTACCTGATGACGGAGATGGCCAATCAGCCCTTCACGGGCGTGGCCCCCTCCACCTTCGTGCGCGAGTGGCTGCGGCAGTGGGAGCAGCCGCGCACCATCAACGGCTTCGTGAACCCGCCGCGCTCGTCCATCGCGGGGAACCTCATCGGCCCCTGGCCGAAGCTGGCCTCCGGCGAGCTGAACCTGGCGAGGTCGCCGTTCAAGCTCATCGCCATCGTGAACCGGCTGGACCTGGCCGGCAGCAACCCGGCCTACGGCGCTGGCGGCGCGGGCGAGGGGCGCTTCATCTTCGCGGCCACCACGGGCACGGGGTCGAGCTGCTACACGGTGCCCTTCCTGGTCATCCTGGAGTACGGGGTGGACAAGAACGGCTGCGCGGACATCAAGACCTACGCGCAGCAGTGGCAGGCCCTGTCCGGGCTGCCGCTGGGCAGCGCGTCGTACAACGCGGCGCTGGAGGCCCTGACGGAGCAGTTCGCCAAGCGCGACCTGTCCCCGCGCAAGCCCAACCGCAGCTCCATCAACCAGGTGCGCACCAACGACGACTGGCTGGCCAGCCCCTGGGAGCTGCGTGAGTTCCGTCTCTGGAACGGCTCCATCAACCCGAACTCGTACTCCACCACGCCGCCGCCGGTGCTGGGACTGCTCAACAGCCACACCGTGGCCCAGACGCCGGACCGCACCCGGCAGACGACGCTGTTCCCGGCCTACGTGAACGCCAACACCGGGCCCATCATCGCGGGCACGTACTCCGTCCCGCTGCCGTGGGCCGGCGGCACCTTCCGCGCGGGCCGCGCCATCGTGACGAACCCCGTGGCCACCCCGCCGTTCTGGAGCCAGCCGGCGTCCGTCATCCCCAACCGTCAGGCGCGGCACGTCTTCTCGCTCAACACCTGCGACGGCTGCCACGGCGACGAGTTGGGCACGAACTTCACCCACGTGAGCTGGACCGGCGCGCTGTCGCCGTTCCTCAGCGGCGCGCTCACCGTTCCGGACCGCGCGGACGGCACGCCCGTGCGCACCTTCAACGAGGTGCTGGCGCGCCAGACGTTCCTGGACCAGATGGCCAACCAGAGCTGCCTCACCTCGGCGTTCGTGACCGCTCCGCCGAGCGTCCACTGAGCGTCGCTCGAAGGTGAAGCAAGCGCGGCCTCCGTCCCCTCGCGTGGGACGGAGGCCGTCGTCCTTCCGGCCGCCGTTCGCATGCCTCCCCGCCTGTCAGGGGGACGGGCCGGGCGTGTTCTCCAGGTTCACGCCCGGTGGTGGCACGACTTCCCCGGCCGGGGGGGCGGCACCACGTTTACCCGGCCCCGGGGACCGCCCCGGGTGGAACTCCAGGGCCAATGGCCCCTGGGGGCCGGGGAGGCAGGCCGTGAGACGCACCGAAGAGGCAACGGGTCTTCGAGCCCGGCGCACGGGTTCGCGGTGGGGCGCCGTGCTGGCCGTCGTCTGGCTGGCTGGCGCCTGCGGACAGCGCTCCGAGGAGGTCGCCGCGCCCACCGCGCCGACGGTGGTGTCGCTGGGGCCGGAGAACGTGGTGCGCGTGGAGCCCATGAAGCTGGAGAACGGTCCCGTCATCTCCGGGACGCTCCAGGCGCGGCGGCTGGCCAGCGTCCGCGCGGAGGTGGGGGGCAGCATCCTGGATGTGATGGCGGACCAGGGCCAGACGGTGAAGGAGGGGCAGCTGCTGGCGCGCGTGGAGGAACACACGCTGCGCGAGCAGGTGCTGGCGGCCAGCTCCAGCCTGCGCGTGGCGCGCAATGCCTTGCAGGTGGCGAAGACGGATGAGCAGCGCAATCAGACCCTCGTCAAACAGGGCGTCATCACCCGCCGCGACTTCGAACGCACGCAGCTCGCGCGGACGCAGGCGGAGGGGCAGCTGGCGCAGGCGCAGGCCCAGCTGAAGCTGGCGCAGGACCAGCTGGCGCGCACGAAGGTGGCCGCGCCCTTCACGGGCGTGGTGAGCGAGCGGCAGGTGAACGCGGGCGACATCGTCCAGCCGGGCGCGCCCCTCTTCGTCGTGGTGGACCCCGCGACGCTGCGGCTGGAGGCCTCCGTGCCCGCGGCGCAGCTGGGCCAGGTGAAGGTGGGCACGCCCGTGGACTTCCGGGTGAATGGCTACGAGGACCGCGCCTTCAAGGGTGAGGTGGAGCGCATCAACCCGGCGGTGGATCCCGCCACGGGCCAGGTGCGCATCTACGTGGGCATCCCCAACAGCGAGCAGACGCTCCTGTCCGGCCTGTTCGCACTGGGGCGCGTGGCGTCCCAGTCGAAGGAGGCGCTGGCCGTGCCGGTGGATGCGCTGGACACGCGCCAGGAGCCTCCCACCGTGCAGCGCATCTCCAACGGCAAGGTGGAAGAGGTGGCGGTGACGACAGGCCTACGGGATGACGTGGCGCAGACCGTGGAGGTGCGCTCCGGGTTGAAGGCCGGGGACGTGGTGCTGCTCGGATCCGCGCGCGACCTGACCAACGGCACGCCGGTGAAGCTCACCGCCGCGCCGCAAGGGCCGAAGAAGCAGCAGCGGCCGGCGTCTCCACCGGAAGCCCAGCAGGGCGTGGGCGGCGCGGGCAACGCGTCCGGCGGCGGCCCGGTACAGGCTCCGGCCGCGACAGGGACTCCCACGCCTCCGGCCCAGGCCCCCGCGAAGTAGCGCCAGGCGTCTCCACTTCTTGAAGAAGCACCGCAGGAGTCGTCCGTGTTCATCTCCGACTTCGCCATCAAGCGCCCCATCATCACCATCACGGCGATGGTGGCGCTCGTCGTTTTCGGCATCGTGGCGCTCTTCAACCTGGAGACGGACGAGTTCCCGGACGTCCAGCAGCCGGTCATCAACGTCACCATCGCGTACCCGGGGGCCTCACCCGACACGGTGGAACGCGAAATCGTGGAGCCCATCGAGGACGCCATCTTCGCCATCTCTGGCGTGGACGGGAAGAAGACCACGTCCAGCTCCACGGACAGCTTGGCGAACTTCACGGTCTTCTTCGACTTCGAGAAGGACATCCAGGAGGCGTCACAGGACATCCGCGACGCCATCTCCAGCAAGCGCGCGGACCTGCCGCAGGAGATGGAGGAGCCCATCCTCACGCGCTTCGACCCCGCGGACCAACCCATCGTGTCGCTGGTGCTGACGTCGGACGCGCTGGACGTGCCCGCGCTGTCGCTCATCGCGGACCCCATGGTGGTGGGCGACTTGCGCTCGGTGCCGGGCGTGGCGCAGGCCACGGTGGTGGGCGGCGTGGACCGGGAGATGACGGTGCAGGTGCGGCCCGCGGCGCTCCAGGCCGCGGGCCTGTCGGTGGCGCAGGTGGTGGCGGCGCTCCAGGCGCAGAACCTGGCGGCGCCGGTGGGCCGGCTCAACACCGAATTGCAGGAGCGCACCATCCGGCTCAAGGGCCGCCTGGAGACGCCGGAGGACTTCGCGCAGGTGCCCATCGCGGAGCGCAATGGACGCACGCTGCGGCTGGGGGAAGTGGCGGACGTGTTCGCCGGCACCGAGGAGCCGCGCACCCTGTCGCTCTACAACGGCGCGCAGGCGGTGGGCATCGAGGTCATCAAGGCCAAGGGCTACAGCACCACGGAGGTCGCGGACGGCGTGCGCGAACGGGTGAAGACGCTCCAGCAGCGGCTGCCCGCCAACGCGAAGCTGGAGATCGTCCGCGACGCGGGCACGCGCGTGGAGAACTCCGTCGTCAACGTGCAGCAGGCCTTGATTGAAGGCGCGCTGCTCACGGTGCTGGTGGTGTTCCTGTTCCTCAACTCCTGGCGCTCCACGGTGATTACCGGCCTGGCGCTGCCCGTGTCCGTGCTGGCGTCGTTCGTGAGCGTGTGGGCGTTCGGCTTCACGCTCAACACGATGTCGCTGTTGGGCCTGACGCTGGCCATCGGCATCCTCATCGACGACGCCATCGTGGTGCGCGAGAACATCGTGCGGCACGTGGAGATGGGGAAGGACCACTACACGGCGTCGCGCGAGGGCACCAACGAGATTGGCCTCGCGGTGGCGGCGACGACGTTCTCCATCGTGGCGGTGTTCGTCCCGGTGGCGTTCATGTACGGCGTGGCGGGGCAGTGGTTCAAGCCGTTCGCGCTCACCATCGCGTGCTCGGTGCTGGTGTCGCTGTTCGTGAGCTTCTCGCTGGACCCCATGCTCAGCGCGTACTGGCCCGACCCGCAGGTGGAGAAGGGCGAGCGGCGCAACTTCATCTCGCGGGGGCTGGAGCGCTTCAACCACTGGTTCGACCGGCAGGCGGACCGCTACAAGGGCGTCATCGCGTGGGCGCTGGACCACCGGCTCGCGATGGTGCTGCTGGCGGTGGGCTCGTTGGTGGGCGCGGTGGCGCTACAGGGCGTCTTCGGCGGCGCGGGCTTCGTGCCGGTGAGCGACCGCGCGGAGATTGAAATGCTGGTGGAGACGCCCGCGGGCTCCAGCCTGGACTACACGCGGCGCAAGGTGGAGGAGGTGTCCCGCCTCACGCGCCAGCACCCGGAGGTCGCGTACACGTACACGACCATCGGCGTGCCGCTGCCCCTGCGCTCGCCGGGCGTGGACCAGGCGCTGGTGTACGTGCGGCTCAAGCCGAAGACGGAGCGCAAGGCGAGCCAGGAGGTGCTGGGCAAGACGCTGCGTCAGGAGTTGCTCTCGGTGGGTGGCGCCAACGTGTCCGTGTTCACCAGTGGCTTCGGCGGGGCCATCAAGTCCATCCAGATGGAGCTGCGCGGGCCGGAGTCCAAGGGGCTCAACCAGTTCGCGCAGCAGGTGATGAAGGAGGTGAAGCAGGTGCCGGGCGCGGTGGACGTGGGGCTGTCCACGCGCGGCGAGAAGCCGGAGCTGGAGGTGGAGTTGAACCGCGGCGTCGCGGGCCAGCTCAACGTGACGGTGGGCCAGGTGGCGCAGTCGCTGCGGCCGGCCTTCGCGGGCCTGGACTCCGGCGACTGGGTGGACCCCATTGGCGAGACGCGCGACGTGATGGTGCGCCTTGCGCCCCAGTTCCGGGAGAACCCGTCGCAGCTGTCGCAGCTGCCGCTGGTGGTGGGCACCAGCCCCACGGGCACGCCGGTGACGGTGCCGCTGGGACAGGTGGCGACGGTGAAGCAGACGGTGGGGCCGGCGCAGATCGACCACCTGAACCGCGAGAAGGTCATCAACGTGCAGGCGAACGTGGCGGGGCGGTCGCTGTCGGAGGTGATGAACGACATCCAGACCCGGCTCGAGGCGGTGCAGGTGCCGCCGGGCTACGAGGTGTCCACGGGCGGCGAGTCCGCGGATCAGCAGGAGGTGTTCGGCCGGGTGTTCCTGGCGCTGGGCGTGGCGGTGATGCTGATGTACCTCATCCTCGTCATCCAGTTCGGCTCGTTCATCGACCCACTGGCCATCCTGGTGTCGCTGCCACTGTCCCTGATTGGCGTGGTGCTGGCGCTGGTGGTGACGGGCGACACGCTGAACATCATGAGCCTCATCGGCGTCATCCTGCTGATGGGCATCGTGGCGAAGAACGCCATCCTGCTCATCGACTTCGCCAAGTGGCAGCACGAGAAGGGCATGCCCTTGCGCGAGGCGCTCATTGAAGCGGGGCGCATCCGCTTGCGGCCCATCATCATGACGACCCTCGCGCTCATCGCGGGCATGGTGCCGGTGGCGCTGGGACACGGCGAGGGTGGCGACTTCCGGGCGCCGCTGGGCCGCGCGGTGATTGGCGGCGTCATCACCTCCACGCTGCTCACGCTGCTGGTGATTCCGACGGTGTACGAAATCCTGACGGACGGTCGCGCGTGGATGACGGGGAAGCTGCGCCGGGTGTTCAAGGCGAGGGGGCCGGCGCACGGTCCGGCGCACGGCGGCGGTGAGCCCCGGCCCCAGCCGCAGGCCCGGCAGGACTGACGCGGAGAAGATGATCGCGTCACCCTCAAGGAACGGTTGGCGCATCGCGCGGAGGGCCATAGGGTCAGGAGTGTGGAGCTCCTGTCCCCGCTGCCCGATTCGCACCGCTCGCTCATCACCGAAGCTCTAGACGCACTGGGTGTCACCCGCTGGGTCCTGAGCATCCATGACCCCAGCTTCCCGGGCCTCCCCGGAGAGGACCTGGGGCGTGGCTCGCCGTACTCCGAGGGCGCCGCGCGCTTCCTCGCCTTCGCTCGGGACCTGGGCTTCACCGGCATCCAGCTGGGGCCGCAGGGGCAGACCACCGCGTACAACCCGTCGCCGTATGACGGCACGTTGTTCTCGCGCAACACGCTGAACGTGGCGCTCGCGCCGCTCACGGATCCGCACGGCCCCTGGGGCGCGCTGCTGTCCGCGGACACCCTGGCCCGGCTCGTCTCCGAAGTGCCGGAGGCGGGTGGTCCAGAGGTCCGGTACTCCTCCGCGTGCCGGGGCCAGGCGCTGGCGCTCCAGGAGGCGTGGGACACCTTCCGGCGCGAGCGGGACCGCGTGGATGCTCCCGCGTCCATCCTCGCGCTCGTCCGCCGCTTCGCGGACTTCCGCCTGGAGAACCGTGAGTGGCTGGAACGGGATGCGCTCTTCGACGTGCTCGCCGCCCGGCATCACACGCCGGATGACTGGCGCGGTTGGGCGGATTCGTTGGATGGGCGCCTGTTCGCGCCGCGTGCCGGCGAAGTGAGGCAGGCGGAGGCGCGCATCCGGGAGTTGCTCACCGTCGAAGCCGCAGCGGTGGAGCAGTACGCCTTCCGCCAGTTCCTCGTGTACGAGCAGCACGGGCTCCTGCGGGAGCGCGCGGGGGCGTGGGGGCTCAAGCTGTACGGGGACCTCCAGATTGGTTTCTCGCCTCGGGACACGTGGGCGCGGCAGGGGTTGTTCCTCGGCGCGTACCTCATGGGGGCTCCGCCCAGCCGCACCAACCCGGAGGGCCAGCCGTGGAACTACCCGGTGCTGGACCCGGAGCAGTACGTCGCTGCGGATGGCTCCAGCCCCGGGCCGGTGCTGCGCTACATGGACGCGCGGCTGGGCAAGATGCTCTCCGAGTACGACGGGCTGCGCATCGACCATCCGCACGGGCTCGTGTGTCCGTGGGTGTACCGCGCGGGCTCGGCGGATCCGCTGCGCGCGGTGCAGGGTGGGGCGCGGCTGTTCTCCTCTCCGGACCTGCCGGATCACCCGGAGTTGGCGCGCTACTCCATCGTGGCTCCGGAGCAGCTGAACCGCTCGGTGCCTCGCTACGCGGATGGTTGGGTGACGGGGCTCACGGAGGAGCAGGTGGCCCGGTACGCCATCCTCTTCGACTCCGTGGTTCGCACGGCGCGGGCGCACGGCCGGGCCCGCGAGGACGTGCTGTGCGAGGTGCTGAGCACGCTGCCGTACGAGCTGTCACGGGTGATGGCCCGCGATGGCCTGGGGCGCTTCCGCGTCACGCAGAAGGCGGACCTGAACAACCCGGCCGACGTGTACCGCAGCGAGAACGTGGCCCCCGAGGACTGGGTGATGGTGGGCAACCACGACACGAAGTCGCTCTGGCGGATCGTCTCTGAATGGCAGTGGAAGCACGCGCTGCGCGCCCAGGCGGACTACCTGTCGGAGCGTCTGCATCCCGAGGCGGAGGGACGTGAGGCCTTCGCGCGTCAGCTGGCGGAGGACCCGGGACTGCTCGCGCAGGCGAAGTTCGCGGACCTGTTCGCCAGCCGTGCGCGCAGCGTGATGGTGTTCTTCGCGGACCTGCTGGGCATGCCGGACACGTACAACGCGCCGGGCTCCGTGGATGCGCGCAACTGGTCGCTGCGCATCCCCACGGATTGGGCCGAGCACTACCAGCAGCGGCTGCGCGTGGGGGCCGCGCTCAACCTGCCGCAGGTGCTCGCCATGGCGCTGCGCGCGGGCGGCGCGGAGGCTCGTGTCCGTCACGCGGAGTTGCTGACCCGGTTGGACGAAGCGGCTGCCCGGCTGCGAAGCGGCGCGCGGTGAGTCGCGCCCGGCGAGGGGGAGCGGCACAAACCTGTCCGACTGTCGGACAGGTTCTGGACGCCCGTGGCCGGGGGCTCAGGTGATGCGCCGCATGTCGAAGCGTGACTGGAGGCCCCACTGTCCGGCGTCATCCTGCACCTCGCCGCGCCAGGTGAAGCGGTCCGCGCCGATGTCGGAGAAGCTCCAGCGGATGGACTTCCCCTGATGCTCACCCAGGAGGACGAGCCGGTCACCATCCCGTCCTCCGGACAGCCGGTTGATGGCGCCGCCCGTGGGGCTGATCCAGGTGATCTGCCACCTGTCTCCGGCCCGGTCGAACGTGCGCACCGTGGTGCCGTAGCGCCTGTTCGCTCCGGGCCCTGACTGCGCGGGGGCGCGCCTGGACGGCACGATGAAGATGTCCTGCAGGGCCCGTCCCTCCAGCACCCAGTGGAACCACCACTCGCCCTGACTCTGTCGGACGCTCCCGTCTGGATCATGGTCCTGGATGGTCCCTGCCCAGCCTCCCACCAGCCAGCCGAAGGTGGCCGCCGCGTCACCCAGTTCGCTCGAAGGCCCGGGGCTCACCAGGGCCTCTACAAACGCCTGCGTCGAGGACACAGGGGCAGCGGGCCCTTCCGCGAGCCTGCGCCAGATGCCGGCGTATTCGATGGGCAGCCCATCCGCGTCCACGTCCAGCATCGCGTTGAAGCCGCTCTCCAGGCTCTCGTAGCGGTAGCGCGCGGGCCCCGCGCGTGTGTAGCCCTGCCGCGCTGGCACGACCTCCAGCGCGGGAAACCTCACCCACGCCGCACGGATCTCCGCGCTGGCACCTTCTTCCAGCCGCAGCCGGTTGATGGGCAGCGCGTTGGTGGAGGGACTCAATCCCAGGTCCACGTCCGTGCCGCCCTCCAGTTCCTCCGCGACGCGGCCGTCCTTTTGCCAGTGGCCTTCCCCGTCATGCTCCAGCGTGAGCGTCCGGTGCTCGCCGCGCCACGATTGCGTCACGCTCACCCGGCGCGTGCGCCACGCACCGTCACAGACGACCGAATACTCCGCCCGCAGCGGTGCACCCTGTTCCGCGACGAGAATCACGCCGGAGAGCTCCGTGCCCTCCTGCCCGCGCCGCACGCGTGCATGCTCGAATCCCAGTTCATCCATCACGCGCCGCCAGATGAACTCCCGCGTGACTGCCGTTGCCGCCATCGCCATGATTCGGTCACCCCGTTTGGACGTGCGGGGTGAGGATGGAAGGACGGACCGTGGCCGACTTGGGGAAAGTGGACCTGACGACGGCTCGCCGGCTGGCCTCCGGAGACGGATGGCGCGTGAGCGAGATCCTCTGCCGCTCCGGTCCAGGAGACCCCGTCTTCGAGGAACAGCACACCTGGGTGTCCGTCTCCGCCGTCCTGTCGGGGAGCTTCACCTACCGCTCCCGGAACGGGCGCGTGCTGCTGACGCCCGGCTCGCTGCTGCTCGGGGAGCAGCACACGTCCTTCTGCTGCGGACATGAGCACGGCGTGGGCGACCGCTGCATCGCCTTCCACTTCAAACCCGAGCTCATGGATGAGGTGGCCCGGGACCTGTCCGGGGTGACTCGCACGGACTTCCCAAAGCACCGGCTGCCTCCCCTCCAGCGGCTCGCACCGCTCATCGCGGACGTCCAGGCGCTGGCCGAGCAGCCTGGCTCGCGCGGCGCGGAGGAACTGGCGCTGCGGATGGCGGGCGCGGCGCTGAGCGGCATCCACGAAGGGACAGCCCGGCCCGTCACCGCCACCGAGGAGCGCCGCATGGCGGACGCGCTCCGGTTGATGGAGGCTCGGCTGGTGGAGCCCCTCTCCCTGGACGTGTTCGCGCAAGAGCTGGGCATGGGCCGCCACCACTTCCTGCGCACCTTCCGCAAGGTGGTGGGAGAGAGTCCCTACAGCTACATCCTGGGCCGCCGCCTGACCCTCGCCGCCGAACACCTGCGGACGGACCGCGAGCGCATCGCGGACATCGCCTATGCGTGTGGATTTGGCGACCTGTCTGAATTTGTCCGCCGCTTCCGTAACCGCTTCGGCGTCACGCCGTCCGCGTACCGCGCCCGTGCTCGACCCGGGTCGGCCGGGACAGAGCGGGTCTAACCAGTCTCCTTGGAAATCCCTGTTCTCGATGCTATCGGGTCTGCGCAATTCTTGATCTGTGTGAGGCAAGGACCGCGTGGCGAATCATCGTGAGTGGGAGTTCGGAGCGCATCGCGCGTACTTCGAAGAGCCGGACCTGTTGGTGATGAAGTTCAACGGGCCCTCGAAGCTGGAGGACTCGAAGAAGGTGTTGGAGATCTGCCAGGAGGCGTCGAAGAACGGACCGGTGTTCGTCATCTCCGACGTGTCGACCTCCAGCATCGACAAGGACTCGCGCGAGCTGCTGGTGGCGCAGGCGAAGGCCGAGTGGTTCCGCGGCCACGTCTACCTGGGCACGGGCCCGCTCCAGCGCGCGGGCGCGAAGGCGCTGATGCTCGCGCTCTACTTCACCGGCAAGTGGACGGTGGACGTGGACTTCGCGGACTCGGAGAAGGACGCGCGCGACCTCATCGCGAAGAAGCGCGCGCAGCCTCCCAAGAAGTAGCCGTCTCCCTTGCGCCTCAGTGCTGCACGTCCAGCACGAGGCGCGTGGGGTTTGTCAGCTCCAGCACGCGGAACGGGACGCGGCGCGCGGTGCCCAGCACCCACGTCACCTCGCCCTCGAAGTCGCACACGCGCTCCAGCCCCAGCAGGGACGGCAGCGCGGGCTTGAGCGAGCGCTGCGCCACCGTGGCCTGCCCCTGGTCGTCATGCGCGCGCGCCAGCGTGAAGCGCACCTCCAGCATGGCCTCGCCCGGTGTCTTCACGTCGTCGCCGGAGCCGCACTGCTGCGCCGACTTCACGTACCCCAGCTGGTAGCCCGGCAGGCGCGGCCCGTCGAACTCGAACACCGTCCGGTCGTAGTCCGCGTGCGTCCCCGTGCGCACCGAGCGCAGCGTGATGGACGGGGGCTCGCCGCGCGGCTTCTGCACCGTCGCCGTGGTCCACGCCGCGTCCGGCGCTGCGTCCGCCGGGGACGCCGGCTTGCCCGCGTCTGCCTTCACGTCCAGCACCTGGTGCACCACCGGGGCGGTGGCGGCCGGTCCCTCGCGCGGCAGGGTCTTGGCGGGCGGGGGCACGGCCGGCACGTCCATGGGGACGGTCTGGGGCTCCTGCTTCTGGCAGCCCTGGCCCAGCAGTCCCAACGCCACTCCCACCCCGTACAGCCCCTGTCGCAGACGCATCCGGTTCCTCCCATCAAACCCCGTCAGCCGGGGACCTCCCGAGTCCTCGCACACCGCGTTCCCCAGGACCATGGAAGATGCGCCTTCCCGGCGCCGTTGCGTATAGGGTCCGCCGGGCCGCGTCCCCCCGGCCCCCTTCGTGCACTGGAGAGTTTGCACCATGGCCATTGACCTGACCTCCCTCCCGCGTCCCTCTCGCGATGACACCACCGTGAGCACCATGGTGCGTGGGCTCGTGGGCAGCGAAATCCTCCGCATCGCCGCGGAGATTCGCGAGCTCGTGGCCAAGGGCAACAAGGTGTGCAACCTCACCGTGGGGGACTTCAACCCGAAGGAGTTCCCCGTCCCGGACGGCCTGCGCGACCAGATTGGCACCGCGCTCCAGGGCGGTGAGACGAACTACCCGCCGTCCGACGGCGTGCTGGAACTGCGCCAGGCCGTGCAGCGCTTCTACGAGCGCTCCCTGGGGCTGAAGTACCCGCTGGAGGGCATCGTCATCGCGGGCGGCGCGCGGCCCGTCATCTACGCCACCTACCGCGCGGTGCTCGACCCGGGGGACGTCGTCGTCTACCCGGTGCCGTCGTGGAACAACAACCACTACGCCCACATGCTGGGCGCCAGGAGCGTGGTGGTGACCACGGACGCGGCGGCGGGCTTCATGCCCACGCTGGCGCAGCTGGAGCCGCACCTGTCGTCCGCGCGCCTGCTGTGCCTGTGCAGCCCGCTCAACCCCACCGGCACCATGATTGACGCGGAGGCCCTGCGCGCCATCTGCCAGCGCATCGTCGAGGAGAACCGCGCGCGAGAGGGCCGCGGCCAGAAGCCCCTCATCCTGATGTACGACCACATCTACTGGGTGCTGAACTTCGGCAAGAAGCACGTCACGCCCGTGGAGCTGGTGCCGGAGATGGCGCCGTACACCGTGTTCGTGGACGGCATCAGCAAGGCCTTCGCCGCCACCGGCGTGCGCGTGGGCTGGGGCGTGGGCGCGCCCACCCTCATCTCCCGCATGCGTGACGTGCTGGGCCACGTGGGCGCCTGGGCCCCCAAGGCCGAACAGGTCGCCACCGCGCGCTACCTGGACGACGTCCCCGCCACCGAGTCCTTCCTGACGACGATGCGCCAGCGCGTCGACCAGCGCCTGGAGGCCCTCTACAAGGGCTTCCAGCGCATGAAGGACGCGGGCCTGCCGGTGGAGGCCATCGCGCCGCAGGGCGCCATCTACCTCACCGTGCGCTTCGACGTGGTGGGCAGGGACGGCCTCGCCACCAACGACGCCATCCGCAAGCGCCTCCTGGAGAAGGCCCGCTTCGCCGTGGTGCCCTTCCAGGCGTTCGGCCTTCAGGAGGACACCGGCTGGTTCCGCCTCTCCGTGGGCGCCACCTCCGTCGCCGAAATCGAGGAGGCAATGCCTCGCGTGGAGGCCACCGTGCGTGAAATCCTCACGGCCCGGTAGCCACTTTCCTCCACAGGCTGGCAGGCAGGGAATAGCCTGCCAGCCGTGGCGTTGAGGGCGCCGCCATCATGCTCAAGCGTTTCGTGGACGTCCGTGACGAGGAGGTAGGGGCGGTCCTCGGGGCGTTCGTCTATTTCTTCACGCTGATGTGCGGCTACGCCATCCTGCGGCCCATCCGCAACGAGATGGGCACCGCCGGGGACGTGAAGCACCTGCCCTGGCTCTTCACCGTCACCTTCGGGGTGATGCTGCTGGCGGTGCCTGCCTTCTCCGCGCTGGTGGCGCGCTACCCCCGGCGGGTGGTGGTGCCGCGCGTCTACCGCTTCTTCCTCCTCAACCTGCTGGCCTTCTTCGCGCTGCTCAAGTGGGGCGTGGCGAAGGAGTCCGTGGCGCGCGCCTTCTATGTCTGGCTGAGCGTCTACAACCTGTTCGTCGTCTCCATCTTCTGGAGCTTCATGGCGGACGTGTTCGCCAGCGACCAGGGCAAGCGGCTCTTTGGCTTCATCGCCGCGGGCGGCACCACGGGGATGATTGTCGGCCCGTTCCTGGTGGGCAGGCTCGCGGAGCCGGTGGGGCCGGTGAACCTCATCCTCGTGTCCGCGGTGATGCTGGAGGTGAGCGCGCAGTGCGTGCGCCGCCTGGGCCACTGGGCGAGGGACGTGCAGCACCAGCCCGCCACGCGCGAGGGGCCGGTGGGCGGCGGGATGCTCGCGGGGCTGCGTCTTCTGGTGACGTCGCCGTTCCTGCTCGCGCTGGGGATGCAGGTGCTGCTGTACGCGGCGACCTCCACGTTCCTGTACTACCAGGAGGTGCAGCTGGTCGCGTCCCTGGCGAAGGACGCCGCGTCGCGCACGGCGGCGTTCGCGGACATCGACTTCTGGGTGCAGGTGCTGACGCTGGCCATCCAGACGCTCGTCACCGGGCGGGTCATCTCGCGTCTGGGATTGGGCGTGGCCATGGCGGTGGCGCCGGTGCTCACGCTGGTGGGCTTTGGCGTGCTCGCGTTCGCGCCGGTGCTGGCGGTGCTCATCGCCGTGAAGTCGCTGCGGGGCGCGAGCCACTACGCGCTGGAGCGCCCGTCGCGCGAAATCCTGTTCACCACGGTGGACCGCGAGGCCCGCTACAAGTCCAAGAGCTTCATCGACACGGTGGTGTACCGCGGCAGTGACACGCTGAGCGCGTGGCTGCAGGGGGGCTTGACCGCGCTGGGCCTGGGCATGACGGGCCTGTCGCTGGCGGCTGTGCCCATGGCCGCGCTGTGGCTCGCGGTGGCCCTGTACCTGGCGCGCCAGCAGCGCACGCGCGCCGCTGAATCCATTCCGCAGACATCCCTTCCTGGAGGAACCACGGCATGAAGCTGACCCGAAGAGGCGTGATTCAAGCAGCGGCCGCGCTGGGCGCGGTCCAGGTGTTGGGCTGTGCATCGTCCCCCAAGGCGGGCCCGGCCACCGGTGACGACAAGGGGGATGCCCCGGGCAAGCCCCTGAACATCCTCATCCTGGGCGGCACCCGGTTCCTGGGGCCCGCGCTGGTGCAGGTGGCGCAGGCGCGCGGTCACACGCTCACGCTCTTCAACCGCGGCAAGTCCAACCCGGGCCTGTTCCCGGACGTGGAGAAGCTCCAGGGCGACCGCGACCCGAACAAGGGCGAGGGCCTGAAGGCGCTGGCGGGCCGCAAGTGGGACGCGGTCATCGACACGTCCGGCTACGTGCCGCGCATCGTGAAGGCGTCCGCGGAGCTGCTCGCGCCGAACGTCGGCCAGTACGTCTTCATCTCCAGCATCTCCGTCTACAAGGAGATGACGAAGCAGAACCTCACCGAGTCCGACGCCGTGGGCACCATCCCCGACGAGACCACGGAGGAGGTGGGCGAGACGAGCTACGGCCCGCTCAAGGCGCTCTGCGAGAAGGCCGCGGAGACGGCGCTGCCCGGCCGCACGCTCAACATCCGCCCCGGCCTCATCGTGGGCCCGGATGACGGCTCTGACCGCTTCACCTACTGGCCGCTGCGCGTGGCGAAGGGCGGCGAGGTGCTGGCCCCCGGCGACGGCGAGGACCCCGTGCAGGTCATCGACGCGCGCGACCTGGCCGCGTTCATCATCCGGAACGTGGAGCGCCGCACCACGGGCATCTTCAACGTCACCGGCCCGGTCCAGCCCATGAAGATGAAGGGCATGCTGGAGACCCTGCGCGAGGCGACGGGGAGCGACGCGCGCTTCACCTGGGTGGACACCGCGTTCCTGGACCAGCAGAAGGTGACGGCCTTCGGGGACATGCCCGCGTGGGTGCCGCGCACCGGGCCGGAGGGCGGCATCGGCGCGGTGAGCATCGTCAAGGCCACGCAGGCGGGGCTCGCCACCCGGCCGCTCGCGGACACCGTGCGCGACACGCTGACCTGGTTCCACGCGCTGCCCGCGGACCGGCAGGAGAAGCTGCGCGCGGGCCTGTCCGCCGAGCGTGAGAAGGAAGTGCTCGCGGCCTGGCACCAGGCGAAGGGCACCGCCAAGGCGGGCTGATCCGCGGCAGGCTGGACCCGGGTGCCTGGCCGTGGAGCGGCCGGGCGTCCATCCATGAGCCGGCAGGCAGGCGGGGAGCATGCGGTGCTGGCCGGGCGCGTCGCGCGTCCGCACCTTTTCCGCCATGGAACGCGTTCCGGACAGCAGGCATCACGTGGTCATCGTGGGGGCGGGCTTCGGCGGGCTCGAGGCCGCGAAGGCCCTGGGCAAGGCGGACAACGTGCGGGTGACGGTGGTGGACCGCTACAACCACCACCTCTTCCAGCCGCTGCTCTACCAGGTGGCGACGTCGGTGCTGAACACCGCGGACATCTCCGCCCCCATCCGCAGCGTGCTGCACTCGCGCAACACGGAGGTGCTGCTGGCGGAGGCGAAGTCGGTGGACGCGCGCCGCAAGGTGCTCGTCGTGGAGGGCGGGGAGATTCCCTACGACTCGCTGGTGGTGGCCACGGGCGCGTCGCACTCGTACTTCAAGCACCCGGAGTGGGCGGAGGTGGCGCCGGGCCTGAAGACGCTGGACGACGCCGTGCGCATCCGCGAGCGCATCCTGACGGCCTTCGAGGCCGCGGAGCGCGAGCCCGACCCGGAGCGGCAGCGCGAGTGGATGACCTTCGTCATCATCGGCGCGGGGCCCACGGGCGTGGAGCTAGCGGGGGCGCTCGCGTACATGACGCGGCACTCGCTGCCGAAGGACTTCCGGCGCATCGACACGCGCCAGGCGCGGGTCGTCCTGCTGGAGGGCCTGCCGCGCGTGCTGAATGCCTACCCGGAGGAGCTGTCGGAGGCGGCGAAGCGCGACCTGGAGACGCTGCACGTCGAGGTGCGCACCGGGGCCCTGGTGACGGACCTCGACGCGGAGAGCGTCACGTTCGGTGACGAGCGCATCGCCACGCGCACGGTGCTGTGGGGCGCGGGGGTGGCGGCGTCGCCGCTGGTGCGCTCGCTGGAGGTGCCGTTGGACCGCGCGGGGCGGGTGAAGGTGACGCCGCACCTCACGGCGCCGGGCCTGGAGGACGTGTATGTGATTGGCGACGTGGCGGCGGCGGAGCAGCACGGCAAGCCCGTGCCGGGCATCGCGCCGGCGGCGATGCAGATGGGGCGGCACGTGGCGAAGACGATTCGCGACCGCCTGGCGAACAAGCCGCTGCGCGCGTTCCGCTACCACGACAAGGGCAGCTTCGCGGTGATTGGCCGCGGCTACGCGGTGGGCGTGCTCTTCGACAAGTGGCGCATGAAGGGGCTGCCCGCGTGGTGCGTCTGGGCGGGCGTGCACATCGCCTACCTCATCGGCTTCCGAAACCGCCTCTTCGTGATGCTGAACTGGGGCTACACGTTCTTCACCCAGGGAGGCCGGAACATGCGGCTCATCACCCGCAACGTGTCCAAGCGCATGCCGGCCCTGGCTCCGTCCCGCCAGGCGCCCGCCCTGCCCCCTCCCGCGCGTCCGGAGCTCCCGGCGTCACAGCCCGCGCCGGTGCACTGAGGCAAGAAGACCTGGGACGTGGTGCGCAAGTCGCCCCGGTGCCTGCTGGCGCCGGGGCGATTTCCGTTTTGATCGGACCCATCGTTTCTTCTGGACGCGCTCACTGGCCCCCTGGTGGGGAAGCGGGCGTGACGGAGCGGGACAGGGGGGCCCTGGCCATGTCAGC
>NZ_RAVY01000085.1:0-38115 GCF_003611625.1 Corallococcus sp. CA054B | reverse complement strand
GCCTGGTGATGTGCGGCTCCCTGGCCTCCCACGGCCCCTCCACCCCGGAGCGCCCCCATGTGGAGGAGGACGCCTTCCATCCGCATGAGTGGTACGGCGAGAGCAAGGCGGAGGGTGAGCGCATCGCGTTCTCCTTCCAGGACCGGCTGCCGGTGACGGTGATCCGCCCGCCGCGCATCCTGGGGCCCGGGGACCGGGAAAACCTGACCTTCTTCAAGCTGGGGAAGAAGGGCATCCGGCTGGAGCTGGCCGGAGGCCCCCGCCCCCTGTCCCTGGTGGACGTGGAGGACGTGGTGGACCTGCTGCTCGTCCTGGCCCAGAAGCCGGAGGCCCTGGGGGAGGCGTTCTTCTGCGCGGGCCCGGAGCGGCTGACCCTGGAGGAGATGCAGGACCTGGGGGCGAAGGCCCTGGGCTTCCAGACGCGCACCTGGCGGCTGTCCCCGGCGGTGCTGACCGCCCTGGCCACGGCGGCGGACGGGGTGACGCGGCTGACCGGCCGCAAGCTCCCCCTGAACCGGAAGCTGGCGCGGCAGCTCCTGGCCCCGGCCTGGACCTGCTCCGGGGCCAAGGCTGAACGCCTGCTGGGCTTCCGGCCACGACGGGGGCTGGCGGAGTCCATCACCCGCAGTGGTGAATGGTATCGCGCGCAGGGCTGGTTATAGCCCCATGCGCCCAAAGGGCCGGCCCCCCACCCCGGCCCGTCCGCTTTCGTTGACCACACCCCCTCCAGGATGGGAGGAAGCCCGACCGCCCATGCCCCCCAAAGTGCCCGCCAAAGCAGCCTTCTTCGACGTCGACGGGACGCTGGTCCGGACGAACATCGTCCACGTCTATGCCTATTACGCGATGAATCGGGGCTCGCTCCGGGGTATCGCGGGCCGCACCCTGGGCACCGCCCTGGGTCTGCCGGTGTTCGGCATCCTGGATGCCGTCAACCGCAAGGCCTTCAACGAATTCTTCTACCGGTACTACTCGGGCCTCAGCGAGGACCGGCTCGTCACCATCGCGGAGGACATGTTCGAGGACGTCCTCAAGCCCGCCCTGTACGAGCAGACGCAGGACCTCATCGACGAGGCGCGTCGTTCCGGCTGCCGCATCGTGCTCGTCACCGGAGCGCTGGACTTCACCATGCGCCCCCTGGCCCGGCACCTGGGCTGCGATGACGTCATCGCCAACAAGATGCAGTTCGTGGGCGGCAAGGCCACCGGCAAGGTGATTCCGCCCATCATCGAAGGCGCCAACAAGGCCAACGCCATCCGCGCCTACTGCGAGCGCGAGGGCCTGGCCCTCAACCAGTGCCATGGCTACTCGGACAGCGCCTCCGACTACGCCATGCTCGCCGTGGTGGGACGGCCCACCGCGGTGAACCCGGACCTGCGGCTGCGCTCGCTCGCGCGCGCGTACAACTGGCCCATCCTGGACCTGAAGTAGTCCCCCACCCCTTTCGCCGCCCCCTTCATCCATGCGCCCGCTCAAGACGCTCCAGAAGCTGTACGACGAGGAAAGCCAGGTGGTCATCACGGAGAAGGGCAGCCCCCCGCGGGCGCTCTTCTACGGTGAGGGCTTCCTCCAGGAAGACCTGCCCGTGGGCACCCGGGTCATCTTCCCCCGCCCCCCGCTGGAGGGCGTGCCCAACGTGAAGGCCGCCATCCGCTGGGCCATCAACCACCCGGAGGGCATGGACCCGCTGCACGCGCTGCTCAAGCCCGGCATGCGGCTGACGTGCGTCATCGACGACATCAGCGTCCCGCTGCCGCCCATGGTCACGCCGGACGTGCGCCAGTCCATCCTGGAGGTGGTGCTGGAGCTGTGCGCGGACTCCGGCGTGGATGACGTGCACCTGGTCATCGCCAACGCGCTGCACCGCCGGATGACCGAAGGCGAGATGAAGCGCATGGTGGGCGAGAAGATCTTCGACGCCTACTACCCGGACCGCTACTACAACCACGACGCGGAAGACCCGGACGGCATCACGGAGCTGGAGCGCACCAGCCACAATGAGGTGGTGGCCGTGAACCGCCGCGTGGCGGAGAGCGACCTCATCGTCTACGTGAACATCAACTTCGTGCCCATGAACGGCGGGCACAAGTCCATGGGCACGGGCGTGACGAACTACGCGTCGCTCCGGCACCACCACAACCCGAAGACCATCCGCGAGTCGGACTCCTACATGGAGCCGAAGGCGAGCGCGCTCTACACGAAGAACTCGCGCATCGGCACGGTCATCGACAAGTCGCTGAAGGTCTTCCACATCGAGACCACGCTGAACAACCGCATGTTCGGCGCGCCCACGGACTTCCTGGCGAAGAAGGAAGAGGACTACACGGAGGCGGACCGGCTGAAGTTCCAGGCCCTGCGCTTCACGCTGTCCAAGCTGCCCCGCGCGGCGGCGCGGAAGGTCCTCAACGCCATCCCCGCGCCCTATGACGTGACGGGCGTGTTCGCGGGGGCCACGGAGCCCACGCACGCGAAGACGCTGGAGCAGAGCTGGAAGCAGTACGTGGTGCCGGTGGAGGGGCAGAGCGACATCGTCATCTTCCCCATCCCGTTCGTCAGCCCCTACAGCGTCAACTCCATCCTCAACCCGCTGCTCGTGCAGGTGATGGGGCTGGGCTACTTCTACAACCTCAACCGGGGCGTGCCGCTGGTGAAGAAGGGGGGCGTGCTCATCCTCCTGCACCCGGCCTACGACGAGTTCGACCCCGTGCAGCACCCCAGCTACATCGAGTTCTTCCACCGGCTGCTGCCGGAGACGCGGGACTCCATGAAGCTGGAGCACAAGTACGAGAAGGAGTTCGCGGAGAACCCCAGCTACGTGCACCTGTACAGGAAGGGCAACGCCTACCACGGCGTGCACCCCTTCTACATGTGGTACTGGGGCGAGAATGGCCGCCAGCACGTAGGCAAGGTCATCGTCGCGGGCGCGGAGAACAACCACGTCCCGGCCCTGCTCGGCTGGGACCGCACCGACACCCTCTCCGAGGCGATTGAAGAGGCGCGCGGCTTCATGGGGCGCTCGGCGTCCATCAGCCTGCTGCGCATCGCGCCCACGGTGATGGTGGACGTGAAGTGAAAGGGTCGCACACGGACATGGCCACGCCCTCCGAGCTGAACGTCACCGAGGTCTTCACCGGCAAGCGCATCGTCTTCGTCGGCACCACCGGCTTCGTGGGCAAGGTGACGCTGTCGATGTTGCTGGCCCACTACGGCGACGTGCTGGACCGGGTCTACGTCATCGTGCGCAAGGGCAGCGCCGCGTCCGCGGAGCGCCGCTTCTTCGACAAGGTGGCGCCCAGCGAGCCCTTCCAGCCGCTGCGCGACCGCCTGGGCGACGAAGGCGCCATGGCGTTCATCCAGCAGAAGTGCACCATCCTGGATGGCGACATCACCGACCCCCTGGTGGGCCTGGAGGAGGCGCAGGTCGCTTCTCTCACCGGGCAGGTGCACGCCATCGTCAACTGCGCGGGCCTGGTCTCCTTCAACCCGTCGCTGGAGGTGGGCCTCAACGTCAACACCCACGGCGTGAAGAACGCGGTGGCGCTGGCGCTGCGCTGGTCCGTGCCGCTCATCCACATGTCCACCGCGTTCGTCGTGGGCAACCGCAGCGGGCTCGTCTTCGAGGACGAGCCGGTGCTGGGCTACTTCCCCAAGCACGAGGAGATGGACGGGCGCGACTTCAGCCTGGAGCAGGAGCTGGCGGACGCGGAGAAGATCGTGGCCCGCCTGCGCGAACAGGCGGATGACAAGGCGCTCACCTCCCTCTTCCGGCAGAAGGCGCTGGACCGCCTGGAGGAGGAGGGCCGCGACGCCACCGACGAGAAGACGCTGCGCCTGGCCGTGGGCCGCGAGCGCAAGCTGTGGCTGTCCGGCGAGCTGGTCCGCGCGGGCATGGAGCGCGCGCAGCACTGGGGCTGGCCCAACACGTACACGTACGCCAAGCACCTGGGCGAACAGGTGATGGCCGGGACGCCGGGGCTTCGCTACTCCATCGTGCGGCCCTCCATCGTGGAGAGCGCGGCGCACTTCCCCTTCCCTGGCTGGAACGAGGGCTTCACCACGTCCGCGCCGCTGGCGTACGCGGGCATCAAGGGCCAGCGCGGCATCCCCGCGGGCGACCACGCCATCCTGGACATCATCCCGGTGGACCAGGTGGCGGGCGCCACGCTGGGCATCACCGCGCACGCGATGCAGGTGGAGGAGCGCCGCGTCTACAACCTGGCCTCCGGTGACGTGAACCCGTTCCTCGCCAGCCGCTCCGTGGAGCTGGTGGGCCTGTACCGCCGCCGCTACTACCGCAACCGCGAGACGGGCAACTCGCTGGTCAACTCGCTGCGCTCGCGCATCGAGCCGCAGCCGGTGAGCAAGCAGGAGTTCCAGCTGCTCAGCGCGCCCATGCTGGCGAAGGGCGCGAAGCTCTTGAAGAAGGCCATGGACGAGGTGCGGCCCGCGTGGGGCGCGCCCCGCGTGCAGGCGATGATGGACAAGGCCCGCGTCGCGCTGGACGAGGTGGAGTCCCAGGCGGGCAGCCTCGGCGGCCTCATCGACCTGTTCCTCCCCTTCCTCTGGGAGAACCGCTACGTCTTCCGCTGCGACAACACGCGCTCCGTCTACGAGCGCATGGTGCCGGCGGACCGCGCCAAGATTGGCTGGGCGCCGGACCGTATCGACTGGCGCGAGTACTTCCTGGGCACGCACCTGCCCGGCCTGGAGAAGTGGGTGTTCCCGGGCCTGGACGAGGAGCGCGAGAAGCGCACCGCCATCCCCGCGCACCGCGACCTGCTGGAGCTGTTCGAAGCCACCGTGCACGCGTACCGCCACCGGGTGGCGTTCCGCATGGCCGCGGGGGAGAAGGAGGAGCGCTTCACCTTCGGCGAGGTGCACCGCTACGCGGCCCGCGTGGGCAGCTACCTCATGGCCCAGGGCATCAAGCGCGGCGACCGCGTCCTCCTGGTGTCGGAGAACCGGCCGGAGTGGGCCATCAGCTACTTCGGCATCCTGCGCGCCGGCGGCACCGCCGTGCCGGTGGACCCCTCGCTCACCGAAGCAGAGGTGGTCAACATCGCGAAGCGCGCGGCCGCCAAGCAGTGCCTCGTGTCCGAGCAGGCCGCGGAGGACTTCCCCGGCCTCTTCGCGGCGCTGGGTGAGGGCGTGGGCGTGGCCAGCCTCGCGGAGGCCATGACGGGCGACCCGGCGTATCCGGACCGCATTGGCCCGGTGAGGAAGTCCGCCGCCGCGGACGACGTGGCGAGCGTCATCTTCACCTCCGGCACCACGGGCACGCCCAAGGGCGTGATGCTCACCCACCGCAACTTCGCGGCGCTGGTGGCGAAGCTGGCGGGCGCGTTCGACGTGGGCGTGGGCGACGGCGTGCTGTCCGTGCTGCCCCTGCACCACACGTTTGAGTTCTCCGCCGGCTTCCTCACGCCGTTCATGCGCGGCGCGGAAATCACGTACATCGACGAGCTCACGTCGGACCGGCTGGGTGACGTCTTCGAGACGGGCCGCGTGACGGCGATGATTGGCGTGCCCGCGCTCTGGCAGCTGTTGCACCGCAAGATTACGCAGGAGATGGCCGCGCAGCCGCCGCTGGTGGAGCAGGCGCTCAAGGCGCTGATGGCGGCCAACGGGGAGCTGCGCAACCGCAGCTCGCTCAACCTGGGCAAGCTGCTGTTCTGGCCGGTGCACCGCAAGTTCGGCGGCCGGGTGAAGGTGCTGGTGTCCGGCGGCTCCGCGCTGTCGGAAGAGGTGCACCAGGCCTTCCACGAGCTGGGCTTCACCATGCGCGAGGGCTACGGCCTCACGGAGGCCGCGCCGGTGCTGGCGGTGTCGGAGGCCACCAACAAGCGCATCAAGGGCACGGTGGGCAAGGCGCTGCCGGGCATCGAGTTCAAGATTCTCAACCCGGACAACGACGGCATTGGCGAGGTGCTGGCCAAGGGCCCGAACGTGATGGCGGGCTACTTCGGGGACCGCGAGGCGACCGAGGCCGTGGTGAAGGACGGCTGGCTGCACACCGGCGACCTCGGCCGCATGGACGACGAGGGCCGCCTGTACCTCATGGGCCGCGCCAAGGACGTCATCGTCGACGCCAACGGCAAGAACGTCTACCCGGACGAGCTGGAGGAGCTGTACCAGGAGCACGCGCACATCAAGGAGCTGTCCATCGTCGGCCTGCCGGACGAAGCTGGCGGCGAGAAGGTGGCGTGCCTGTGCGTGCCGGACTTCAAGGACCGCCCGCGCGAAGAGGTCCGCCACGAGCTGGAGGAGCACTTCCGCAAGGTGAGCGCGGGCATGCCCTTCTACCGGCGCGTGAAGGTGCTGCGCTTCTGGGACGGCGAGCTGCCGCGCACGTCCACCCGCAAGGTGAAGCGCAAGCGCGTGGTGGAGGAGTTGCAGCGGCTGGACCGCGTGGCGGCCAGCGCGGGCCGCGTGAAGGAGAAGGCGCAGGCGGCGCCCACCACGGGCGGCGTGTCGGACTGGCTCTATCCGCTCATCGCGGAGGTCTGCCACCGCCCGGCGTCGGACGTGCGGGCGGACGCGCAGCTCATTGGCGACCTGGGCTTCGACTCGCTGATGCTCACGGAGATGTCCGTCGCGCTGGAGGGCGCGGGCGTGCCGCTGCCCGCCATTGAAGACCTGACGCAGGTGCAGACGGTGGAGGACCTGCGCAAGCTGGTGGTGGCCTCCGGACGCCGGCCCTCGCAGGAGACGCGGGCGCGCGACATCAAGAAGGAAGCCGAGCGCGCGGAGGATGCGGAGATTCCGGTGCCGGAGTCGGTGTCCGCGCTGGGCCGGCAGCTCTTGTCCTTCGGGCAGAAGGTGCTCTACGGCGGCGTCTTCGACGTGAAGGTGACGGGCAAGACGTTCATCCCGCGGAACCGCAACTTCCTCGTCATCGCCAACCACGCCAGCCACCTGGACGCGGGGCTGGTGCGCGTGGTGCTGGGCGACCAGGGCGAGCGGCTGGTGTCGCTGGCCGCGCGGGACTACTTCTTCGACACGCCGCTCAAGCGCGCGTGGTTCGAGAACTTCACCAACCTCATCCCCATCGACCGGCAGGGCTCCCTGCGTGAGTCGCTGCGCGTGGCGGGCGAGGCGCTCCGGCAGGGCTTCAACGTCCTCATCTTCCCGGAGGGCACGCGCTCCAAGACGGGCGAGCTGATGGAGTTCAAGCCGACGCTGGGCTACCTGTCGCTCACCTACGGGGTGGACGTGCTACCGCTGTACATCCACGGGGCGTACGAAGCGCTGCCCAAGGGCTCCATGTTCCCGAAGACGAAGGAGCTGGAGGTCCACGTGGGCCCGGCGCTGGAGTACGCGTCGCTGAAGGCTCGGGCGCAGGGCATGGCGCGCTCGGAGGGCTACCGCTACGTGACGCACATCGCGGAGGAAGCGGTGCGCGCGCTGAGGGCGGGCAAGGTGCTGGACCTGGAGCAGGTGGGCGCGGACCGGGACTTCACCCCGCCCGCCCGGGCCCTGCCGGAAGGGAAGGACGCGTGAAGCTGCTCGTCACCGGAGGCACGGGATTCCTGGGCACGCACCTGGTGCCCAGGCTGGTGGAGGCGGGCCACGACGTGCGCCTCATCGCGCGCTCGAAGCCGTCAGGCCCCGCGTTCGCCAGGACGGAAGTCCAGCAGGGCGACCTCAAGGACCGGGACGCCGTGCGCCGCGCGCTGGAGGGCGTGGACGCCGTCTACCACCTGGCGGGGCTCGTCTCCTTCCAGAACAAGGACGCGCGGCGGATGTACGAGCTGCACGTGGACTGCACGCGCGAGTTCCTGCGCGACGTGCGCGAAGCGGGCATCCAGCGCGTCATCCTGGGCTCCACCTCCGGCACCATCGCGGTGTCGAAGGAGGACCGCGTGGGCACGGAGGACGACGACTACCCCATCACCACCGTCGCCAACTGGCCCTACTACCTGTCCAAGATTTACGAAGAGAAGCTGGCGCTGGAGTACTGCCGCAAGCACTCCATCCCGCTGGTGGTGCTCAACCCCAGCCTGCTGATGGGGCCCGGGGATGACCGCCTGTCCTCCACCTGGACGGTGGTGAAGTTCCTCAACCGGGAGATTCCGGCCATGCCCGGCGGCGGCATCTCCTTCGTGGACGCGCGCGACGCGGCGGACGCCTTCGTGCAGGCGCTCACCCGGGGCGAGGTGTACGGCCGCCACCTGATGGGCGTGAACATGGCCATGCCGGACTTCTTCGACCGGCTCCAGCGCCTCACCGGCGTGCCCGCCCCGCGCATGAAGCTGCCGCGCGAGGTGAACATCTGGGGCGGCAAGCTGCTGGAGCAGCTCGCGAAGCTGCGCGGCACCGTGTCCAAGCTCGACCCGCAGGAGGTCGAGATTGGCGAGCACTTCTTCTACCTGGAGCCCGCCAAGGCGGAGCGCGAGCTGGGCTTCAAGGCGCGCGACGTCCACGAGACGCTGCTGGACACCGTCCAGTACATCTACGGGAAGATGCCGCCCGGAAACCTGCCCGGCACCCGCGGCCGGCTGGCCGAGTCGCGCGAAGGCACCTGACGTTTCAGGAAGGAGGGGCGCGGCGGTTCAAGGATTCGCCGCGCCGCCGTGCACCCGGCCGCCGCTCACGCGCTCCACGAGCCGGGCGGCGTTCGGGTCCTTGTCCTTCTGATGCCACACCCAGGCGGCGCCCAGGAAGGCCACGCCCAGGAGGACGAGGACGAGCCGGGCCAGGAAGGACGGGCCGCCGCTTGCGTCCGCCATGGCCCTCAGCCCACCACGCGGTTACGGCCGGACTTCTTGGCCTTGTAGAGGTTCGCGTCCGCCACCTTGATGAACTGGGACGGCTCCGACATCTCCGAGGCGACTTCCGCCACGCCGATGGAGATGGTGACGGGGATGTCCTTGTCCTCGAAGACGAAGCGCTTGTCCTCCACCAGCTTGCGGATCTTCTCCGCGAACAGGCGCGCCTTGTCCGGCCCGTCCTCGGGCATGACGATGGCGAACTCCTCGCCGCCGTAGCGCGCGAAGCACTGCTCGCGGCGCACCAGCCGCTTGATGGACTGGGCCATTTCGCGCAGCACGTAGTCGCCGGCCAGGTGGCCGTGCACGTCGTTGATCTGCTTGAAGTGGTCGATGTCGAACATCATCAACGACAGCGTGCGCTGGTACCGGTGCGAGCGGCCCATCTCCCGCTCCAGGTACTCCAGGAAGTAGCGCTTGTTGTTGATGCCGGTGAGACCGTCCGCGATGGTCAGCGTGTAGATGGTCTCGTGGTACTGGGTCTCGATGTTGTCGCCATCGAGGAACTTGAAGATGGAGCCGCCCACCTTCACCAGGTCCCCGCTGCGCAGCGGCTGCGCCTGGAGCACCTCCCGGTCGTTCAGGTAGGTACCGTTGGTGGACTGGAGGTCCTCCACGTACGTCTTGCCCTGACGGGTCCAGATGCGCGCGTGGCGGCGGGACACATTGTCCAGGTCCACCACGATGTGGTTGTGCTGGTCGCGACCGATGGTGAACTCGGTCTCTTCCAGCACGTACTTCTTGCCCAGCTCAGGGCCGTGGATCTGCACGAGGCAGCACTCGGTGCCACGCTCGGGTCCCGGGGTGAGGCTGGAGATCTTGGTGACTCGCGTTTGGTCGCCAGACATCGCCCGGCCACGCTAGCACGCAAGGTCCAGGGAAGCCACGCAAGGCAAGAGGACGCATGGGGTTGCGCCCCTCCTCCTACATGCCGCGAAAATAGGAGGTCGCTTTCCTCCCATCCGCCCTGCCCGGTTGGGCACTCAACGGAAGGGTTTGCGAGGGCCGCACAGCCATTGTGGGCCAGCGGCCGGGGGCTAACGTGGCCGGCACCTATGTCAAAGCTGCTGGCCATGATTCTTGCGGGAGGCGCGGGCACGCGCCTGGAGCCCCTGACCCGAGAGCGCGCGAAGCCCGCGGTGCCGTTCGGTGGGCGCTACCGCATCATCGACTTCGTCCTGTCGAACTTCGCCAACTCCGGCGTGTACCGGATGAAGGTGCTGACCCAGTACAAGAGCGACTCGCTCAACAACCACCTGTCGCGCGCGTGGCGCATGACGGCGTTCCTGGGTCACTACGTGGAGGCGGTGCCCGCGCAGATGCGCACCGGCGTGGACTGGTACAAGGGCAGCGCGGACGCCATCTACCAGAACCTCAACATCATCACGGACGAGGAGCCGGACCACATCTTCGTCTTCGGCGCGGACCACGTGTACCGGATGGACGTCCGCAAGATGCTGGACTTCCACATCGCGCAGAAGGCCGCGTGCACGGTGGCGGCGATTCCGGTGCCCATCGAGCAGGGGCGCGAGTTCGGCATCATCGACGTGGGGCCGGACGGGCGCATGCTCCAGTTCCTGGAGAAGCCCAAGGACCCGCCGCCCATGCCGGGCAACCCGAAGATGTGCCTGGCCTCCATGGGCAACTACCTCTTCACCACGGACACGCTGGTGAAGCAGGTGGTGCGTGACGCGGCGGACGAGAAGAGCGCGCACGACTTCGGCAAGTCCATCATCAGCGAGCTCTACAAGCACGAGCCCGTGTACGTGTACGACTTCGCCCAGAACACGGTGGCCGGCCAGGAGGACAAGGAGCGCGGCTACTGGCGGGACGTGGGGAACATCGATGTGTACTACCAGTCCAACATGGACCTGGTGGAGGTGGACCCGACCTTCAACCTCTACAACGACCGCTGGCCCATCCACACCCAGCCCAACAACTTCCCGCCGGCGAAGTTCGTCTTCGCGGACCGGGAGAGCAAGCGCGTGGGCACCGCCACGGACTCGCTGGTGGCGGAGGGCTGCATCATCTCCGGCGGCCACGTGCACCGCTCCGTGCTGTCGCCGAAGGTGCGGGTGAACTCGTATTCGGAGGTGGAGGACTCCATCCTCTTCGAGAACGTCACCATCGGCCGGCGCTGCCGCATCAAGCGGGCCATCATCGACAAGAACGTGGAGATTCCGCCCGGGATGACCATTGGCTACGACCCGGTGGAGGACAAGCGCCGCTTCCACGTCACGTCCGGCGGCGTCGTCGTCATCCCCAAGGGGATGAAGGTCACCTGAGCTTCACGAGGCTTCAGGGCGCTCCCGGAAAGCACTTCCGGGGCGCCCTGCCCTTTCGCGCTCACTTCGAGCGGAAGGCCGCCTTCACCTCCGGCCGGTTGAGCACGACGAGCGACCAGATGCCCGGGATGAGGCCCAGGCCCCAGCCGGGGCCGCAGCACGGGATGCAGCAGATGATGGACACCGTCAGGGCCAGCCCGTGGAGCTGGAGGTTCTTCATCTTCCACGCCCCGAAGACGACCAGCCCGTTGAGGCAGATTCCAGGCAGGGCGCTGAGGGCGAGGAAGGTCGGGCTCAGGAAGGACGCCAGGATGGCGCGCGCCTGCGCCCGCAGCTCCGGCGGGTAGACCTCCAGGGCCTTGTCGACGCCCGCGTGCATGGCCTGGAGCCCCTCCGGGGACAGCGTCCGGTAGAGCCCGAAGAGCGAGTACAGCACCCACAGGCCGCCCATCCCCATCATGATGAGGGCGGGCAGCTTGAGGTCCTTGGCCGCCTTCGCGCGCGCGGGTTCGAAGTCCGGCGGTGGAAGGCCTTGGGTGTCGTCCATGGCAGGGGGCTCAGGCCGGCTGGCGCATGGCCGCGACGGGGCGCTTCTCGAAGGCGGCGAGCGTGGTGGCGATCTCCTGGTTCACCTGCCGCAGCATGTCCTGCTTCTCCCGGAACGGCAGGAAGGAGCTCTTGAAGCCGGACACGATGATGGTGGTGAGGTCCTCCAGCGACAGGCCCAGGTTGCGGTGGGCGAGCCACAGCTCCTTCGTCACGGTGGTGTCGGTGATGAGGCGGTTGTCCGTGTTGATGGTCACCCGCAGGCCGTAGTCGAAATAGAACTTGAGCGGGTGGGACTCCAGCGAGGACACCGCGCCCGTCTGGACGTTGGAGGACGGGCAGACCTCCATGGGGATGCGGTGGTCGTTGACGTAGTTGAGCAGGTCGCCGTCCTCGCGCAGCCGGGTGCCATGGCCGATGCGGTGCGCGCCCAGCGAGTGGATGGCCTGGGAGATGGACTCCGGGCCGAAGGCCTCACCGGCGTGGGCGGTGCAGTTGACGTTGTTCTTGAGGATGAGGCGGAAGGCGTCCAGGTGGTCCTTCGCGGGGAAGCTGGCCTCCGCGCCCGCCAGGTCGAAGCCCACGACGCCGCGGTTCTTGTACGCCACGGACAGCTCCGCCAGGCGCATGGACGTCTGCGGGTTGATGTGGCGGATGCCGCAGACGATGACGGCGCACTTGATGCCCGTCTCCTTCTTGGCGGCGCGCAGGCCCTCCAGCACGGAGTCGATGACGGTGGTCATCTTCAGGCCCTTCTGCAGGTGCAGCGCGGGCGAGTAGCGCACCTCCAGCCAGCGCACGTTCTCCGCGGCGGCGTCCACGGCCAGCTCGTAGGCGGCGCGGTAGAGGGACTCGGCCGTCTGCAGGACGGAGAGCGTCACGTCGAACGCGACGAGGTACTCCTCCAGGCTCTTGCACACCTGGCCCATGTGGATGGCCTTGGCCAGGCCGTCCTCGGTGTCGGCCATGAGCTTGATCTTCTGCTGCTCGGCCAGCTCCAGGATGGTCTTGAGGCGCATGGACCCGTCCAGGTGGCAGTGCAGGTCCGTCTTGGGGAGCGCGTGGAGCAGCTCCTCCGTCACCGCCAGCGTGGGAGGCGGGGTGATGTCCGTACGCCGGGCGGATGAAGGGATGCCGGTGGCGTTGGGGGTTTCGTCGTCACGAATCGTGGGCATGGTCGAAGTTCCTCGCTTGCGTCATCCTCCCCAAACCATGCCGTCCCGCGCCTGTCCACGCCTGCCCCTGCCGACCTGCCTGATGTTGACGCTGGCCGTCATGGCGTGCCAGCGGGCGCCGGTGGAACCGGCCTTCCAGTACTCCAGCGATGCGTCCTCGCGGACGGGGCTCACGGCCCTTTCGGACGGGGTGCTCCTGGGCAACGAGGCGGGCGCGGTGGTGCGCCTGGACCGCGAGGGCCGGCCGGTGTGGACCACCCGACTGGGCCGCGAGGTGGCGGTGCCCCCCGCCCTGGCCGGTGAGAGCGTCGTCGTGGGGACGGTGGTGGGCGAGGTGGCCTGCCTGTCGCTCAAGGACGGCAAGGAGCGCTGGCGCCTGGGAGGCGAGCCGCCCGTCCTGACACCGCCCGTGGTGGACGACGCGGGACACACCGTCTTCCTGGTGGCCCCCGACGGCGCGGTGCGCGCCCTGGCGGTGGACTCCGGGCAGGAGCGCTGGAAGCGGCCGGCGCCCAAGGCTTCCGCGCCGGTGGAATCCTTGGATTCACAGGTATCCGTGGCCCCGGGGCTCCGGGCGGCGCCGGTGTTGGTGGCGGACGTGCTGGTGGTGCCGCTCGGCGCCGGGCTGTGGGCGCTGGACGCCCGGAGCGGTGAGCCGCGCTGGTCGCGGCCGGTGACGGACGTGGTGGGACTGGATTCGGAGCGCGACACCGTGTTCGTGGCCACCCGGCCGGGGCGGGTGCTGGCGCTGTCGGTGAAGGACGGGAGCACGCGCTGGGAGCAGCAGCTCGCGGACGGGGTGACGGGGCCGCCCGCGCGGGCGCTGGGCGCGCTGTGGGTGGGCGCGGGCCCGTCTTCGCTGGTGGGGCTGTCCACGGCGGAGGGCCGGGAGGTGGCGCGGGTGGAATTGCCCACGCCGCTGGTGGGCCGGGTGCAGGTGGGGCTGGAGGACCTGCTGCTGGTGCCCACGTCCGGGCACGCGGGGAACCTGGTGGCGCTCAAGGCCCCGGGCTGGACGACCGCGTTCACGGTGCGCGCGGACACGCCGCTGCGCACGCGGCCGGTGGTGCGCGGGCCGCTGGTGTTCGTGCTGGGGTTGGACGGTCGCGTGCTGGCGTGGCGCCTGCGGGTGCCGCCGCCCAACTGAGCGCTCAGGCTCCGGAGCCGGTGGGCGCGTCCGCGCTCGCTGGGTTCGTGGACTCCACGTAGTCCAGGTCGCGGTGGAAGGTCTCCGCCAGCCGCGCCAGTGCGACGAGCGCCAGGACGAAGCACACCGCGCCCACGGCGAGCGCCGCGTGCGCCACGCCCAGGGAGCCCTTGAGCTGGCCGAAGGCGGTGGCGGCAATCACCGCGGAGCCGCGCACGAAGTTGGGCACGGACGTGGCCACGGTGGCGCGGATGTTGGTGCCGAACTGCTCGGCGGCCATGGTGATGAGCACCGCCCAGTAGCCCACGGTCAGGCCAATGAGGAAGGTCAGCGCGTAGATGAGCGTCGGGGTGAGGCCCGGCATGAGCCCGTACACGAGCACCAGCGCGAACCAGGCGCACAGGCTGAAGCCCACGGCGCGCTTGCGGCTCTGGAGCCACTGGCTCAGCAAGCCGGACGACAGGTCCCCCAGCGTCAGGCCCACGCTGCCGAAGAGGATGGCGTTGCCGGCCGTCACCGTGCCCTGCACGTGGAGGCCCGCCGTGAGTTCCGGAGCGAAGACGAAGAGGATGCCGGTGGTGAAGTAGATGGGCACGCCCACCAGGATGCAGCCCAGGTACTTCGTGAAGCGGCCGCCCGTGAGGAGCAGGAGCGGGTTGCCCCTCTCCGGGCCGGCCTTCTGGGTGAAGAGGGCGGACTCGGACACCTTGAAGCGCGCGAAGAGCAGCAGCAGGCCCAGCACGCCGCCCGTCACATAGGCCGTCTTCCAGTGCAGGTGCTGCGCGACGAGCGCCGCGACGACGACGCCCAGCATGCCCAGCGTGGCGACGACGGTGGTGCCCAGGCCGCGCTTCTCCTTGGGCAGGGACTCGGCGACCAGCGTGATGGCCGCGCCCAGCTCTCCCGCGAGCCCCAGGCCTCCGAGGAAGCGGCAGGCGGCGTAGCTGTTCACGTCCCAGACGAAGGGGTTGAGCAGGTTGGCCGCCGAGTACAGGAGGATGGAGCCGAACATCACGGACAGCCGTCCCCGCTTGTCCCCGAGCAGGCCCCAGAAGAGGCCGCCCACCATCATCCCCGCCATCTGCGCGTTGTAGATGAACAGCCCCTTCTGGAAGATGTCCGAAGGGTCCGTGAGGCCCAGGTCCTTCAGCGACGCGACGCGCACCACGCCGAAGAGCGTGATGTCGAAGAGGTCCACGAAGTAGCCGAGCCCCGCCACGAGGACGGTGAGGTTCAGGACCGAGCGCAGTTCCCGGAGGCGGTTCATGGCGCGCACGGCTCCATGACCCAGGTCGAAGTCCGCATGTTGCCACCCTACTGTTTCTTGTTCAGGCTGATGGACGCATTCCACAGGTGAACCCGGGCAGCGAGCTTCATGTACACCCATGCCGTGCTGGTGCCCTTCAAGGTCAACCCCAAGGACGAGGGGCACGCGGACGCCCTGTCGATCGCCAAGGGACTGCACGAGCGGATCCGGAAGCACCCGTACAAGCTCCAGAACAAGACGCGGAGGCTCTACAAAATGAGCAGCCCTGCTCCCTACGCCGTCGTCAATCTCCCCTGCGGAACCAGGGGCCTTTCCCAAACACAGACGCCTCCCTCGCGCCCGCCCACCCGGTGAGTCCGGGGTAACGGGCGCGGGCGGTCTCCGCCCTCCCGCCGTCCCCACCGGAGCGTGACAGGCAATCCACACGGCGCGGTGCTTCCAGTAGAATTCCCTGGAAGGTAGGTTTTACTGCATGTCCGTGTTGGAGGCCGTGGCGAGGCAGCGCGTGGTGGTGCTGGCCCTGGTGCTGGGCCTGTGGAGCCCCGCGTGGGCGGCCGAGCCGTGGCGGGCGGTGGCGCGCGTGGCCACCTCCGAGGACCGCGCACTGCTGGAGCGGGTGCGCGGGCAGAGCAGCGACCTGCCGGTGGTCCTGGAAGCGGAGGCAGGGCCGTCCATGGATGCGAGCCCTGGTGGCGCGTGGCACGAGGCAGAGCGGCTGGCTTCACGGAAGGACGCTCGCGCGGTGCTGTGGTTCACGCGCGATGCAGCGGAGCTGCGGGTGTCGGTGGCGGCTCCGCGCACGGGCCACCTGTTCGTGCGGAGCGCGCGGGTGGAGGGTGCACCGGAGACGCTGACGTGGTCCGTGGGCGCGGAGGCCCTGGCGTTGGCGGTGCGCTCGGCGCTGCGCGCGGTGGACGCGGGCGAACCGCTGGGTGACGTGGTCGCGCCTCCTCCCCCATCTCCCGTGGTGGTGGCGCCTCCTGCGCTCCCCGCCGCGCCGGCTCCAGGGGTCGAGGCTCCGGTGGCTCCAGGGGACGGGGCCTTCGTCCAGGTGGGCGTGCACGCGGCGCTGGACGGGTATCACTCCTGGGGACAGCAGGGGCTGTCCGTGGGCGCGGGCTGGGCGGGCCGGGTGCTGCGCCTTCGCGCGCAGGTGCTGGCGGCGCTGCCGGTGCACCTGCGGGACGCATCCGCGGACATCCGCCTCACGCAGGGCGCCGCGCTGGCGTGGGCGGACGTGCCCTTCGTGAAGGCGGGCGCGTGGGAGGGCACGGTGGGCCTGGGCGCGGGCGTCGCGGGCTTCTGGCGGCGCACGGAGGCCCGGGCCCCGGAGGTGGAACCCACGCCGTCGCGGCTGCTCGCGGCCTTCGTCGTGGGACCGGCGGTGCGCGTGGCGTGGCGGGTGGGGCCGGCGCTCGCACTGGAGGCGGCGCTGTCGGGCGAGGTGCTCCTGGGACGGCCCCGGCTGGGGTACGCGACGGAGGGTGGCTTCGTGCTCCGGGAGGACGGTGCGTCCGTGCGCCCCCGACTGGGAGTGGGGATGGTGATTTTTCCGTGAGCACCGATGACCCGATCTGGCGGCGCCCCTTCTCCTTGAGGGGCATGAGGAGCTCGGGCTCACATGCGACCGTCGCGCCCCGTGGCGAGGACGCCCGGCTGACGGCGGCCATGCGGGGACAGCGCGACGCGACCGAAGCCCTGCTCCTGGATCTGCTGCCGCGCGTGCGCAACCTGGTGCGCTACCTGGTGCGGGGGGACTCGGATGTGGAGGACATCGCCCAGGAGTCGCTCATCGCGCTGGTGCGGGGCCTGCCCACCTATCGCGGCGACGGGCGTTTCCACGGCTGGGTGGACCGGGTGGTGGTGCGCACCACGTTCGCGTGGCTCAAGCGTTCACGCGGACGCGAGGCCCGCTACAGTGGGGACCCGGTGGAGTTGTTGGCGGTGCCGTCCGACGAAGCGCCGGCGGACGAATATCTGCACCGCCGTCACCTGGTGACGTTACTGGACCGGTTGTCGACGGAGCAGCGGCACGCGCTGGTGCTGCACCATGTCCTGGAATTGAGCGTGCAGGAGATTTCGACAGAGCTGGGCGTCCCCTTCGAGACCGTGCGCAGCCGGCTGCGCCTGGGACGCACAGCCCTGCGCGCGCTGGCCTCGGACGGCGAGGCGCCCGAGGGGGAGTCGTCATGAGCCCCCGCCCCCCCGACGACGGTGACGGTGAGCCGCTGGACGACCTGCTGCGGCCCCTGGACAACGGCAGTGGGCCCGCGCGGCGGCTGTCCCGGCAGCGTTCGAGCGCGCTGGTCCAGGCGGCCTTGGACGCGGCGCTCCAGCAGGCGCCGGAGCCTCCGCGAAGACGCAGGCGGCCTCCCGTGTGGTTGATGGCGGGCGCGGCGCTCGTATTCACCGGAGCCGCGGCCGCCGCCGCGTGGCGCTATGCGCGGCCCGTGCAGCCTCACCCGCAGGTGCTGACGCCGGCCGTGCCGGAGCCGACGCAGGTGGCCACGCTGGAGCCGGTGCCCCTCCCCCCGCCCGCGCCGTCCGAGCCCTTCGTCATCGAGCATCCCCGGCCGCTGCGTCCGAGCATCACGGTGAAGGAGTCGTCGAAGCCGGAGGACCTGCTGCGGCAGGCCAACGCGCTCCGTTCGGCGGGGAAGTGGACGGACGCGGAAGGGCTGTACCTGCGCGTCATCCGCGCGGAGCCGTCGTCGCTGGCCGCGTACGTCGCGCGCGTCGCATCGGGGTCGCTGCGGCTGGAGCACCTGGGTGACGCGCGAGGCGCCCTGCGCCAGTACCAGGACGCGGTGCGGCTGCACCCCGGAGGCATGTTGGATCCGGAGGCGCGCCACGGCGTGGCGGAAGCCCACCGCGCCCTGGGCGACGCGGCGGCGGAGGCCCGGGCGCTGGGAGAGTTCCTCTCGCTGCATCCGGACTCGCCGCTGAGCGCGGCGTCGCGCGCGCGGCTCCGGGAGCTGTCGCCGCCATGAGGCACGGCCCGACGTGGCGGTTCATGCGGCGTCTTCCGGCGCCGGGCGCGGTGAAGCTGCGCATCGCGGGGCTCGTGTTCTGGAGCGCGCTGCTGAGCGCCGCGTGCACGGTGGATGATCCGGTGGCCACGCTGCGCTCGCCCGACGCGGGGACCGACGTTCCGGATGAATGGGCGGCGCACTGCGCGGACAGCGGACCTCCACTGCTGCTCGGGAATCCGGCCTCGGGCCCCCAGGTGTGCAGCGGCCAGCTGGCGCAGACGCTGTTCCGCCGCGCGGCGTGTTCCTGCGAGGGACTGTCCCTCAGCGCCCCCTTCACCGTGGATGCGTTCCGAAGCTCCACGGGCCCCTACGCTCCCGGCGGCACGGGCGGTGACGTGGGCGTGAATGGAGTCCTGTCCGCGAACGACCGCGTCTCGGTGGGCGGCTCGCTCCAGGTGGGCGGCGTCCAGCTCAGCAGCCCGCTCACGGTGGGCGGCGGGCTGGACAGCAACGGTCCCCTCTCCGGCCCCGGCACCTCCGCCACCGTGGCCGGTGACGCTCGGGTGAACGGGGACGTGGGGCTCGCCGGGCTCACCGTGGGCGGCGTGCTCACCGTGCCTCCAGAGTTCTCCCCGGGCCCAGCCCAGGCGTCGGAGCTGCGCCGTGAGCCCGTGCCCCCGGTCATCCCTTGTGGCTGTGACGAGGGCTCCCGCTTCGACCCCGCCGCGCTCATCGCCCATCACACCGTGGACAACGACAACGCGGCCATCGGCCTGGACCCGGCGACGCTGACGGACGTCACCGGCGAGCGCGTGCTGGAGCTGCCCTGTGGCCGCTTCCTGCTGACGCGCATCGCGGGGCCGGGCCACGCCACGCTGCGCATCCGGGGCCGCACCGCGCTGTTCATCCCCGGCGGCGTGGACCTGAAGGAAGCGCTCACCGTGGACGTGCAGCCTCCCGGTGAGCTGGACCTCTTCCTGGCGGGGGGCTTCATCGTGTCCGGCGACCTCACGCTGGGCTCCGCCGCCCTGCCCTCGCGGGTGCGCGTCTACGTGGCGGGCTCGCAGGCGCTGGACATCTCCGCGGGCAGCACGCTCGCGGGCAACCTCTACGCGCCCCAGGCCCAGCTCAACCTGAGCGGCAACGCGGAGGTCTTCGGCTCGCTGTTCGTGCGCCACCTGGAGTCGTCCGGCGCGGTGCAGGTGCACCACGACGCGGACGTGCTCGGCGCGGGCGCCGCGTGCCCCGCCGGCCAGCTCAGCGGAACACGACGGTCTTGTGGCCGTTGAGCAGGATGCGGTGCTGCACGAACCACGTCACCGCGCGGCCCAGCACCACGCTCTCCACGTCGCGCCCGATCGCCGTCAGGGCCTCGGGCGACAGCGTGTGGTCCACGCGCTCCACGTCCTGTTCGATGATGGGCCCCTCGTCCAGGTCGCCCGTGACGAAGTGGGCCGTCGCGCCAATCAGCTTCACGCCCCGGTCGTAGGCCTGCTGATACGGCCGAGCCCCCTTGAAGCTGGGCAGGAACGAGTGGTGGATGTTGATGAGCCGCCCGCGCAGCGCATCGCACGTCCCGCCGGAGAGGATCTGCATGTACCGGGCGAGCACCACCAGGTCCACGCGCTGCTCGCGCACCAGTTCCAGCAGGCGCGCCTCCTGCCGTTCCTTGTTCTCCGGCGTCACCGGCAGGTGGTGGAACGGAATGTCGTGGGACGCGGCCAGCTGGTAGAAGTCCCGGTGGTTGGACACGATGGCCGGGATCTCCACCGGCAGGATGCCGCTGCGGTAGCGATACAGCAGGTCGTTCAGGCAGTGGCCGATCTTCGAGACCATCAGCAGCACGCGGGGCTTCTCCGCCGCGTCGTGCAGCTTCCACTCCATGGAGAAGCGCCCCGCGAGCGCACCGAAGGCCTCGCGCAGCGCCGCGGGCTGCGCCTTCCCCTCCTCATCCGCGAAGTGCACGCGCATGAAGAACAGCCGCGTCTGCGGGTCGCCGTACTGGGCGCTGTCGAGGATGTTGCAGCCGTGCTCGGCGAGCCAGCCGGAGACGGCGTGGACGATGCCGCGCTGATCCGGGCACGACAGCGTGAGGATGTACTGGGCGGGACGCTCGGTCATGGACGGCGGCGAATATAGCCCTGGCGGGTGGAGGCTCGTCCCCGGGCACGGCGGGGAGTGTCCGGTGCCATGCGAGGGACACTTCCCTCTCCAGGAAGCGAACCTAGACTCTGACCTGAGATGGCCGACGGTCTTTCAGCCAACGCGTCCCAACGCCGCCGACGACCGGTGTCGGACTCCCTGCGCGAATACGGCCGGGGCATCGCGGGAGGACTGCTCTTCAGCCTGCCGCTGCTCTACACGATGGAGGTGTGGTGGGCGGGCTTCACGTCCCATCCGGGCAACGTGCTGGGCTACCTGGTGGCCACGTACGTGCTGCTGCTCGGCTACAACCGCTACGGCGGCTTCCGCAGGGACGTGTACTGGCTCGACGTCTTCACCGACTCGATGGAGGAGCTGGGGCTGGGGCTGCTCGTGTCGCTGGGGGTGCTCGTGCTCATCGGCCGCATCGGCCAGGGAACATCCCTTCAAGAAGCAGTGGGCATGGTGGTGGTGGAGGCCGGCACGGTGGCCATCGGCGTGTCGGTGGGCACCGCGCAGCTGGGCGGCCAGCACCGCGAGGAGAACGAGGAAGAGGACAAGAAGCGGCTGGAGTCCGCGGACCACGTCCCCGGCCAGCTGGTCATCTCGTTCTGCGGCGCGGTGCTGTTCGCGGCCAACGTGGCGCCCACGGAGGAGGTCGTGATGATCGCCGTGGAGACGCGGCCCTGGTGCCTGCTGGGGATCGCCGTGCTGTCGCTGCTGCTGGGCGGGCTCATCCTCTTCCAGAGCGACTTCACCCGCGCGCACCGCTTCACGCGCCGCCGTCTGCGCCGGGACGTGTTCGCGGGCACGTTCGTCACCTACGCCATCGCGCTGCTGTCGAGCGCGCTGGTGCTGTGGTTCTTCGGCCGGTTCACCGGCAACGGCCTGAGCGTCTGCGTGGCACAGGTGGTGGTGCTGGCGCTGGCGTCGACGCTGGGAGCTTCCGCGGGGAGATTGCTCATCCAATCATGAAGACCCATTGGAACTGGCTGGAGGGCGTCGTCTTCATCGCGAGCTGTGTGCTCGTGGCGCTGGTCATGGGCTACCTGGCGGTGGACGCGTGGACGACGGGCAGCGGCCCGCCGGACCTGACCGTGCAGGTGGGCACGCCGGTGGCCGCCGCGAACGCGAAGGAGTGGCGGGTGCCCGTCACGGTGACGAACCACGGCGACTCGGCGGCGGAGGAGGTCCACGTGCGCGTGTCGCTGCGAGGCGGCCGCGAGCCGAAGGAGGAGGCGGAGTTCGTGCTGGCGTACGTGCCGCGCCACTCCCAGCGCGAGGCCTGGGTCGCCTTCCGGCAGGAGCCTTCCCCTGAGGGCGTGGAGGCGCACGCGGTGGGCTTCGCCACGCCCTGACGCCCGCTGCTATCCTGGCCAGGAATGCGCGCCAGGAAGACGTGGTGGTGGTGGGCCGCCGTGCTCGTCCTCGGGCTGGGCGTGGCCGTGGTGTCCTTCCGGGAGCCGCGAGGCCACGACTCCTCCTCGAATCCGCATGCCCGCGATGCGGAGGCAGCGCACGCGAGAGCGCGCTTCGCCCCGCTCCTGGCTCCGCATGCGGAAGGCTCGCTGCGCATTAGCGGCGTCGTGCGCGATGCGCGCGGTCCCCTCGCGGGCGTGCAGGTGTCCGCGTCCCGCGTGGACGCGGACACGCTGTCGGAGCGCCCCTGTCCGCCGACGCACCCGCGCCATGAACACTCCCCACAGCGGATGCGGCAGGGGGACTGCTGCTTCCAGGAGATGGCGCTGGAATACGCGCGCCGGGTGGAGGCTCGCGAGGGTGAAGCGCCCGTGCTTGCCCAGACGGTGACGGAGGAAGACGGAGCGTTCGTGCTCGAGGGCCTGCCCTCCGGCACGTTCACCCTCTGGGCGCTGGGTGACACGGGCGCGGCCGTGCAGCCGGACATCCCGGCCGGCAGGGACGACGTGACGCTGACGATGGACGACGGCGTCTTCCTCTCCGGCGGAGTGGTCGAGGAGTTCACTCGGGCTCCCATTCCCGGCGCGCGGGTGACGCTGATCCACGAAGCCGGGACCCGCTTCTTCGATGCGCTCGCGGACGCCCGGGGGCGCTTCCGCGTCGGGCCCCTGCCCGCGGGCCGCTACCTGCGGGTCGCGAGCGTGCAGGGGTACCAGACCCAGGCCTTCCGCGAGGACGTCTGGCTCGATGCCGACGTGGACGTGACGCTCGTGCTGCAACGGAAGCACCGGCTCGAAGGCGTGGTGCTGACGCCCGAGGGCCTTCCCGCGAGCGGCCTGGACGTCCATCTGGCGCTCTCCGAGGGAGAGGGTGAAACCTCGACCACCCGGAGTGATGGCCAGGGCCGGTTCGCCTTCGAGGACGTCCCCGCCCTTCCCCACGAGCTCTGGACCCGGACCGGGGATGAGACCGCCCATGGACAGGCCTTGGGGACGCCTCCCGAAAAGGTGGTCCTCCGGATGGAGCCCACCAGGTTCATGGAGGGGACCGTGAGGGACGAGCAGCGCAGGCCGCTCGCGGGCGTGCGCCTGCGCGTGAAGGGCCACCACCTGGGGGGACAACCTGTTCCCGAGGTGCTGACGGATGCGGCAGGCCATTACCGTCTGGGTCCATTGCTGGATCGCAGGGTCGACCTCAGGCTGATGCTGGCGCATTACGCCGACCGGCTGGAGAGGCTCACCCTGGGAGATCCCCATGCGGGCCCCTGGGACTTCACGCTCACGCGGGTTCCGTCCGTTGAAGGCCAGGTGGTCGACACGGAAGGCGTGCCGCTCGCGGGCGCCCAGGTGCGGATCACCATGACGCGCGAACTTCCGAAGCGCGTCTGGGACCTGTCCGCCGTCGACGACCAGAGCGACACGTCGGACGAGTCAGGCCACTTCACCGTGGACAGCACGCATGAAGGCCCCGGCCAGCTGTCCGTCACGGCCCGGGGGTTCCTTGCCGTGAAGCTCCCCGTGGAGGTCCCGTCGACAGGCGTCCGGGTGGTGATGAACCGGGGGGCTTCCGTGTCCGGCACGGTGATGGATGCGACAGGACGTCCCGTGAGCAACGTGGACGTCCGGCTCTGGAACACCGAACCGCTGAGCGGAGATCCCCACCACACGACCGTGGACCCACGGGGCGCCTTCTCGCTGGGAGGACTGGAGGCAGGCCACTACGTCCTGGAGGCCCGGCTGCGGACGCCCGGCATCGAGCACACCGCGTCGCAGCCCGTGGACCTGGAGGCGGGAACGCAGGCCACCGTGTCCGTGCGCTTCGAGGAGGGACGCACGCTGCAGGGGATGACGGTCGGCGGCGATGGACAGCCGATGTCCGGCGTGCGCGTCCAGGCCTGCCTCCTTCTGGAGGACGTGCCCGCGTGGCAGACCCACGCCCCCGACTGCTCCGTCACGGGAGAGCGCGGCGTCCTCTCCGGACCGGATGGCCGCTTCGTCTTCAAGCACCTGACCGCCCCGGCCTACCAGCTCATCGCCTGGAAGGACGGCCATGCCTTCGCGCCCTCGCGCTCGCAGGGAGGAACGCCTGACAGCACCGCCCTGCTCGTCACCATGGGGCAGGGAGACATCCGGTTGGTCCTGGAGCGAAGACCCCGCGTGCGGGGACAGGTCGTGAGCGATGACGGGACACCGCTGCCCTGCAAGGTCTTCGAACGCAGCGCCTGGGTGCATGCTCCGGACGGGACGTTCGATCTCCCACTGCCAGACGATGGCCCCGGGGGCCTCCTGGTGAGCGCGAAGGGCTTCTTCGAACTCCAGCGGAAGTTCGTCGTGAGCCCTGGAACGGACATCGACCTGGGCACGCTGTGGATGACCCGGAGCCGCACGGTGCGCTTCATCGTCTTGAGTGAAGCGACCCGCGCGCCGCTTGCGGGCCTCAAGGTCGCCATCCACACGAACGCGGACGCACCTCGGCCTGGCGTCCGCGGAAGTACATTCTATTTCGGGATCCTCGACGTGGAAGGAAGCGTGGAGGTGGAGGGGGTGCCCTTCGAGTCCGCCACCTTCTCCGTCAGCATGTACGGAGGGCCGGAGCAGGGAGAAACGAACGGGGTCCTGGATGCGACCCAGGAGACCGTCACGGTGCTGATGCCCGAAACGAACCGCTGAGCCAGCCAGGCGGCTATCCTGCGCCTACGCACTTCGGGAGACGCGGCGCATGCGCAGGGGGAATCGTGGAGCATGGCTCGCCTTGGCGGGCATCGTCGGCCTGCTGCTCCTGGCCTTCTTCATCCGGCACGAACGCGGGCGTGCGCCAGGGCCCGCGGCTCGCGGGTCGACCCCTGCGTCCGGGTTTCTCACTGGCTTCAGCGCTGGACCCTCCTCCACTCCATCCACTGGGAGTCCACGCATCACCGGCATGGTGCGCGATGCACGGGGCCCCGTCGCGGGCGTGCGCGTGTCCGCTTCGCGCGTGGAGCCCGGGGTCACGCTGTCGGAGCGCTCCTGTCCTCCCTCCGAGGACGCACCCGCTGAACCAACGCGCCGGCTGAGGCAGTGCTGGGACGAAGCCTTCGACGAACTGGTGGATCAGGTCGACCAGCGCGAAGGAGAAGCCCTCACCGTCGCGGAGACCACCAGCGCGGAGGACGGCACCTTCGTCCTGGACGGGCTTCCCGACGGAACCGTCACCCTCCACGCCACCAGCGGCCAGAACGTGGCGATGCGCCCGGACGTGACGAGGGGCCAGCAGGACGTGGTCCTCGTGCTCGATGAAGGTTCCTTCTTCGGGGGCATCGTCCTGGAAGGACCGGCGGGAACCAAGCCCATCGCGGGCGCGCGCATCACCGTCTTCTCCCACGAACACACGCACTTCTTCCCCGCGGCCAGCGGCGCGGATGGACGCTACCGCATCGGGCCCGTGCCTCCGGCCGACTACGGCATCCTCGTCACGGCCTCCGGCCGCGGCCCCAACCTGCGCATGCGGGTGGAGCCTCTGGAAGAGGACACCTTCATCCTGGACCGCCCCGCGAAGTACGCGGGCATGGTGGTGACGCAGCAGGGAGCCCCCGCGCCCGGCGTCTCCGTCCGGCTGTACAAGCCCAGCGCCGCGCCCGAGTCGCGCACCGCGCTCACGGATGCGCAGGGACGCTTCTCCTTCCCTTCCGTCGAAGACGTGCCCGGTCAGCTCTTCGCGGAGACGGCGGCGCGTGACGGTCTGGCCCATCTCAGGACGGGGCCCCGCGAAGACATCGTCCTCACGCTCGGGCCCGGCATGGTCCTCCAGGGCCACGTCAGCGATGAGAACGGACGCCCGATTCCCGGCGCACGGGTCATGGCGGATCTCGACGATGCGAACACGCCCTCCCCGCGCGGGCAGACCGTCACGGATGCGCAGGGGCATTACCGGCTGGGCCCGCTCTTCCGGCTGCCACACTTCGTGGCGGTCCGCGCGGAGCACTACATCGACGATGAGCCGGAACATTACGAACTCGGTGAGGTGGAGGAGACGCTCGACTTCACCCTGCCGCGCGCCCTCTCCGTGGAGGGCATCCTCGTCGACGAGGCGGGCCAGCCGCTCGCGGGGCGCGAGGTCTTCCTCCATCCCGGTTCGGCGACCTCCGTCATCGCCGACGTCTCACTGGAGTCCACCGTGACGGACGAAGCGGGGCGCTTCATCCTGGACTCGGACGAGGCGGGGCCCGCGTGGCTGAGCGTCTCCGACGAGGCCTTCGTCCCCCAACACGTCACGGTCGAGCGTCCATCGCGGGACGTACGCCTGGTGCTGCGCCGGGGGGCTCGCGTGCCCATCACCGTCCTGAGCGCGGCGGGCGCCCCGGTGCGCGGCGCCAGGGTGGAGCTGTGGAAGCAGGATGCGCGCGGCGAGTCCCACCACGCTGGCGTCACGGATGCCCTGGGACAGGTCACGCTCCAGGGCGTTCCTCCCGGAAGCTATGTGGCCGAGGCGACCCTCGCGAGACAGGCCGTGGACGTCCATGCCTCCCAGCCGCTGGAGGTCCAGACAGGGGAAGCGCCGCCCGTCACGCTGCGGCTGGAGGAAGGCCGGACCCTGCAAGGCACCGTCGTGAATCTCCAGGGCCGGCCCCTGCCCGGCGTCAGCATCCGCGCGGAGCTGCTGGACGCGGACCGGCCCCGCTATCGCAGTGCCCAATCGAAAGGAAGGATTCCGGAGGGCGTTCGCACGGATGCCGAAGGCCGCTTCACCCTGCGCTCGTTGAGCGCGGCCCGCTACACGCTCCGCGCGACGCTGGCGGAGCACCGCATCGACGGCGCCCTGTCCCAGGGTGTCCGCGCGGGCAAGTACGCGACCGCCATCGTGGGCAGGGACACGGCGGAGGTCCGGCTGGTGTTGCGGCGCATCCCGCATGTGCGCGGCCGGGTGGTGGCGGAGGACGGCGCGAAGCTGGAGCTCTTCGAGGTGAACGGTCGCCGGTATGAGGATCCGCAAGGGCGCTTCGACCAGCCCCTGCCCAAGGCCACCGGCCCCCAGCGGTTCGTGGTGCGCGCCAGGGGCTACGCGCCGGTGGACCGCTCCGTCACCCCGGACGGAGATGGCGACGTGGACGTGGGCACGCTCACGCTGACGCGGGGGCGGACGGTGCAGGTGTTCCTGCGTGACGCCGCGACGGGCGAGCCGTTCACCGGACGCGTGCGCGATGACTCCGGACAGTGGGCCACCATCGCCATCGGCTATCGGATCCATGGAGAGGGCGTCGCGGGTGGCCCGCCCTACCCGCCCGCCACCGGAGCGGTGCCGCGCAAAGATGGCTCGCTGCTGCTGGAGCACCTGCCCCCTACCGCGTTCACGCTCGAGGTGGACACCCAGTTCCACCTGCCGGCACGGGTGACCGTGGGCGAAGCGGAAGACAGCCTCACGCTCTCACTCGACTCCGGCGCCCGCGTGACGGGCTACGTCCGCGACGCGCGGGGCCAGCCGCTGGGTGCCGAGCTCGTCTTCACGCGCTCCGACGGCCTGACACTTCCACGCAGTCTCGCCTCCGGAGAGTTCACCCTCCGGGCCATTCCCCCAGGGCGCTACACGGTGAATGCCTGGCTGATGGAGATCACCAGCCAAACCCTCTTCCCGCCCCGCACCGTGCAGGTCCCTCCCTCCGGAGAAGTCCGCGTCACCTTCGACGAGCTGGGCACCGGCACCACCGTCACGCTGCGGCTGCCGCCGGAGGTCGACCTCGCGTTGCTGTTGCCCGGTCAGGCGCCCTTCCCCGACAGCCCCAGGGCCTTCGAACACCTGTTCCTCCAGCAGCATCCCGTGGCGGAATGGACCGGCCCGTCCGTCACGTTCCGCCGCGTTCCCAAGGGCCACTACACCGTCATCGCGAGCACGCGAGACAAGGACCGCATCCATCGCGAAGAGCTGGACGTGCCCGCCGAAGGCACACTGTCCCGCGACGTGAAGCCGGTGTGGAGGCCTCTCGCGCCCTGACGCGGGGGCCCGCTATCCTGCCGCGCATGGGGAATGGCGGACCTGGGGGACTGAAGCCTTGGCTGGGAGGCATCGCGCTGGCTGCCGTCGCGCTCCTTGCCTTCCTCCTGTGGAACACCGAGGCGCCTTCCTCCGCGAAGGACTCGCCCGTGACCCCGGTGTCGTCCGCGACGAAGCCGGCGGCGCGGGCGACACGGATGACCACGCCACCAAGCCCCGCGGGCACCGCGCGCATCACGGGCCGCGTGCTGGGGGCCTCCGGCCCGGCCGCGGGCGTGCGCGTCTCCGCGTCCCGCGTGGAGCCTGGGGTCACGCTGTCGGAGCGGCCCTGTCCCAATCCTTCCGGCCAGGACGACGCGCGGGCTCCGGCCCTCAAGAGCGGCACGTGCAGCTTCGACTCCGAACGCATGCAGTGGGAGTCCGTGGAGGCCCGCGATGGCGAGGCCCCCGTGTTCGCGGAGGCGGCCACGGACGCGGAGGGCCGCTTCGTGCTGGAGGGACTGCCCGAGGGCCTCGTCACGCTCTGGGCCCTGGGCGACACGGGCGCGGTGTCGCAGGGGGGCGCGGCGGTGGGCTCGAACGACGTGGTGCTGACGCTGGAGCAGGGCGTCCTCTTCGAGGGGACCGTCACGGACACGGACCGCAAGACCCCCATCCCCGACGCGAGGGTGACGCTCGTCTCCCGCTGGCACACGCGCTTCTTCGACGCGACCACCGACGCCGAGGGCCGCTTCATCGTGGGTCCCCTGCCCCAGGGTGACTACGCCGCCTTCGTCACCGCGGAGGGCCGGGCCCCGTGGTTCAAGCCGGAGATCGAATCGCTCACCGACATGCAGCCCGTGGTGCTCGCGCGTGCGCTCTCGCTCTCAGGACAGGTCCTCTCCGTGGACGGCGCGCCGGTGCCGGGCATCCTGGTGCACCTCGACGGTGACACCGCGACGGCTTCCACCCAGCGCACCACCACCGATGGCGAGGGGCGCTTCCGGTTCAACGCGCCCGCCGTCCTCCACCAACTCACCGCGGAGTCCGGAGGCGCGTTCGCCACGCTGGATGTGACGCCGCCCCTGGAGCACGTGGAACTGCGGCTCCAGCCCGGTGTGTTCGTCACGGGCACGGTGCGCGACGACGCAGGCCACCCCATCCCGAACGCGCGCGTGGAGACCTACCGCGAGGACGGCGGTCCCGTCGCCGCCGAGGCGACCACCGTGACGGACGCGGGGGGCCGATACCAGCTGGGCCCCACGCGTCCCGGGCCGCATACGTTCCGGATCCTCGCGCCCCATCACCTGGACGTGGAGCTGCATGCGCAGAAGCTCCAGCAGGGCATGGCGCCCCTGGACTTCACCCTCAAGCGCGCGAAGAGCGTGGAGGGCCGCGTCGTCGATACGTCGGGCGCTCCCGTCGAGGGCATCCTCCTGTCGCTGTCAGGGAGTCGCCTGGGCGATGGGGACACCATCGACGCTGGCGGCGCCCGGCGCTCGGACGCCACCGGGCACTTCATCCTGGACGTGCAGCGCGCAGGGACAGGAGAGCTGTCCGTGGAGGATCCGTCCTTCCAGCGCCAATCCATCGCGGTGAACATCCCCTCGCGGGATGTCGTCGTGGTGCTGGACCGGGGCGCCTCCGTGTCCGGCACCGTCACTGATCCACAAGGGCTGCCGTTGCGGGGAGCTACCGTGTCGTTGGAGACGGAGGCGCAGGAGGACGCGCCCTACGAAGAGCCGCGTCAGACCCTGACGGACGAGCAGGGCCGCTTCCATCTGCAAGGGATTGCCCCGGGCACGTACCTCCTGGGCGCCATCGTCCGCGGAGACCTGATGGACGCATCCGTGTCCCAGCCCATCACGTTCCAGGCGCGTGAACACCGGAACGTGTCCCTGCGCATGGAACCCGGTCACGAGCGCTCCGGCATCGCGGTGGATGGGGCGGGACAGCCGCTCGCGGACGTCGTCATCACCGCGGACCTCGACGAGGACGCTTCATCCGAATGGCGCACCGTCTATGACAGCGGACCTTCCGGACTCCGCACGGGCCCGGACGGACGCTTCACCCTGCGCGGGCTCGTGGCCCCCCGCTACGCCGTGTGGGCCCACCTGCCGGGCTACACCTTCCGCCCCGGGCGCTCCCAGGGCGGCGAGCCCATCGCGGAGAAGGATGGCCTCTGGGTGGACTCCAGCGAGGCGCCCCTCCAGCTCGTGCTGGAGCGCGACGGACGCATTCGGGGCCGCGTCGTGGCACCGGGAGGACAGGCCGTCACCTCATTCCAGGTGAAGGGCGCGGACCTCTACAACTCCGCCCAGCCCGACGAGTGGCCGGACGGTGCGTTCGAGCTTCCCTTCGGCATGGCGGGCCCGGCGACCCTGACCGTGGAAGCACGTGGCTTCATGCCGCTGGAGCGCGCCGTGACGCTGTCGGAGGGCGTGGACCTGGACCTGGGCGTGCTGACGCTCGACCCTGGCTGGACGCTGCGGCTCGCGGTCCACGACGCGGAGACCGGCGAAGCCCTGTCCCAGCTGGAATCCTTCCGGGCGACCCTCACCAGGCCAGGAGACTCCGACATCGCCCGCGCGAGGTCGCATCCCCGGAACGTCCCCCTTCGCGACGGCGTCTACACCCTGTCGCAGCTGCCGCCCCCGCCCTTCACCCTGGCGCTCCAGAGCCGGAACACGCGTCCCTTCGAGCAGCAGGTGACAGCCCGCGTGGACACGCTCACCGTGGCCCTGGACCGCGCCGCGACGGTGCGGCTCCTGGCCCGGGACACGAACGGCACGCCCCTGCCCGCGCTCGTCTCGCTGAAGCAACTGGGGGCCTATCCCATGCCCCGCTACCAGGACTTCGCCCCGGGGGGCACCCTCGTCCTCCGAGGCGTCGAACCCGGCGAGTACCTGCTGGATGCCCGCGCGGCAGACCCGTACGAAGGGCCCCGCTTCACGCCCCGGAAGGTGCTGATTCCCCCCCGGGGCGAGGTGACCTTCACCGTGGAGGCAAGCTCACCTTGAAGCGCCGCGGGCCTGGTTGGCGCGCTCCCACGCGTCCTGCCAGGCCATGCCCGTACCCGGCGCGTAGTGCGACGCCGCGCCCTTGCACCAGCCGGAGTACGGGAAGGGCTTGCAGCGGTAGATGAGCCCGTCCGTGCCCTCCACCAGCGTGCCCGCCGTGTAGCTGTCGATGCCCGCCGGGTACTTGTACTGCGCGGATCCGCCGGTGGAAGGCTTCTCGATGTCCACCTGGAACGAGTAGCCCGTCTCCTTCGCGTACACGCGGTTGCCCTGCGCGTCCTGCACCGGCGTCACGCTGCCCGTCGTCTGGAGCACGCCCACCTGCACGCGGCTGGACCCCGCGTTCACCTGCTGCGCCAGCCGGTACATCCACGTCGCCGCGGGCGTGGCCGCATCGAGCGTCAGCGGATACGACTCGGCGTCGCGGCCCGCGCTGTCAAAGAGGCGGAACGTCACCTTGCTCGACTTGGGCAGGTCCTCGCGCGCCTGCACCTGGCCCAATTCCTTCCACGACACCGGCGGGGGCGGCGTGTCGCTGAACTTCACGTCCGTGCAGGCGTAGAAGGCCTCCGGGCTGTCGGCGCGCTGCCAGATGGCGTAGATGACGTGCGCGCCCGTCCGGCTCGCCGGGAACGGGCAGTTGAGCCGGTAGCGGTTGTTCACCGCGGACACGTTGGTGACGTTGCAGAACGGCGTCGCCTCCAGGTCCGACCACTTCAGGGGCAGCGCGGGGTTGTAGCCCTCCTTCGTCACGAAGAGCTGGAAGTAGCCCGTGGCGTGCACCGCGGTGGCGTGGAAGACGAACTCGAAGCGGCCGTTGCCGTCCGGGGTGATCAGCGTGGACGGCCAGTCCGTGCGCGCCAGGTCCAGGCCCTTGTGGCTCTCATTGGCGGCGCTGCACAGCTTGCCGTCGGGGATGATTTCGCGGTGACGCCCGTTGGCGGCGCCCTGCCGGACGCCGTTCCAGTCATAGAGCGCCTGCGTCCCGCCGGTCTGCACCACGGCCTTGCACGCGGCGGACCTGGGGCTCTCCGGCCCTTCCTTGAAACATCCATAGACGCGGCTCAGCGGCACTTCCATGGAGCCGTGCGCCGCCGCCGGACCGGCGGACAGCAGGGAGACGAAAGCGAGCGACGCGGTGAAGGCCTTGCGGATTGCTGGGAACATCCCTTCCTCCTCTGTTCGGAAACAAAGGAGGAAGGGCCCCGGCAAATCGGGTCAACGGCTGCTCAGGCCAGCAGCTCCGTCAGCAGGCCCTTGGGCAGCGTGGGGTCGCCGAAGTCATCCAGCGGCCCGCCGGCCGCGTTCTTCAGGCCCACCGCGGCGCCAATCGTGTTGAGCATCTTGTTGAGGTTGGGGCTGCTGTTGCCGCCCGCCGCCGTCACCGCCACGCCCTGCTTGAGGTAGCCGTTGCAGCTGCCCGCCAGGATGAACGGGATGTGGCGCGCCGAGTGCGCCGGCCCGTTGCCCAGGTCGTTGAACCAGACGGACACGCCCTGGTCGACCAGCTTCTTGCCGTCCGGCAGGGTGTACGCCGCCAGCTGATCCAACAGGTAGTTGAAGGTCTGCGCGAACTGCGCGTCCACGCGCGAGTGCAGCACGTCCGACCCGGCGATGATGCCGCCCGACGCGTCGTGTGAAGAGCGGCGATGGGAGATGTAGTGGAAGTTCTCCATCAGCTGCCCCGTCGTGGGGTCGCGGTAGCGCGTGGCGCTGTCGTTGCCGTTGCCCACCTGGATGGCCACCGAGCGCGTGGTGCCGCACGCCACCGCCAGCACCGCGATGTCCATGTGCAGCCGCACCGTGGCCAGCACCTCGTCGCCGTCCGTGCTGTTGTAGCCGGGCGCCTGCTGCTGGAGCCGCAGCTCCTCGTCCGCGCGGGCGCGGCAGCTGAGCGCCACCTCCAGGTCGCGCACGTTGGACAGGTGCAGGTCCAGGCGCTGCCGGTCCGTGCCGCTCAGCTCCGGCCGCGACTGGAGCGCCTTCAGCTGGCCCGACACCAGGTCGTTGAGGCTCTTCTGGCGCACCAGCAGCTGCTCGCGCGCCTCCGGCGAGAGGCCTCCGGGGCCCCCCACCATGGTCTGGTAGGCCACCCACGGGTCGTGCAGCGCGGCCCGGCGTGAAGCGCTGCCCCGGTGGGAGATGCAGGGGCCGCCCAGCCACCCGCCGGCCTGCCCCGCGTAGAGGTAGAGCGAGTCGCGCTTCTGCGGGTTCAGCTCTCGGCCGATGCGGTGGTCCAGCGACTCGCCGGACGCCTCGGAGTCGCCGCCCACGCCCTCCACGGCGGGGCCCCGCGCGGTGAGGCACTGGAGCGCGCCACGGGCGTGGCCGTCCCCGTAGTTGTAGTCCTTCATGTTGACGTTGCGCACCACCAGCAGGCGCGCGCGGTGGTCCGCCAGCTCCACCAGCGACTTGCCCGCGAGCGTCGTGGTGGAGAGGTTGCCCAGCGGCTCCGGCCAGAAGCGCTCCGGCTCGTTGCCCAGCTCGGAGGTGTTCTGCGCGGCGGCCACGCCATCCGCCTGGCGCAGGAAGATGGCGAAGGGCAGCGCGTTCGCATCCGCCGCCTGGGCCTTGCGGGGCATCAGCCCCTCCAGCACCGGCAGTCCCAGCATGACGCCACCCAGGCCCTGCAACACGCGTCGTCGGCTCAGTTTCACGGCAGCTCCTCCGGGTGGCGAGTCACGAAGCCCACGCCCGTCACGACCTCGACGACCAGGTCCACGATGGGCAGCTGACCGGACTGCGACAGCTTGCCCAGCCGCGCCACCAGCGCCTCATCCTCCGCCACCGAGGGGCGTCCGCTCAGGAACTCCACCCAGTGGCGCGCGTAGCACTCATGCACCGCCTGCGTGGTCGCGAGCGCGTCCGCCAGGTCCAGCGCGTCCTTCACCGACACCTTCTGTCCGCCAATGCCCGGCGCCGACGAGGCGTCCACCGGGTGCCCGTTGTCCGTCGTGCGGTAGCCGCCCACGGCGTCGAAGTTCTCGAACGGGAAGCCCAGCGGGTTGATGAGCGTCGAGTGGCAGGACGCGCACACCGTGCCGGGCGCCTCCGTGTGCGACGTCACCACCTCGCGGTTGGTGCGGCCGTTGGGCGCGGGCAGCGCGGGGATGTTGGCCGGCGGCGCGCCAATCTTCTGGCACAGCAGGTGCTCCGACAGGAACACGCCGCGGTGGATGGGGTCCGGGTCGATGGACGTCGCGTGCGACGCGAGGAAGCCCACCTGCGTGAGCACGCCCCGGCGCTGCGCCCCGTCCAGCGTCACCGGCACGAAGTCCGCGGTGAAGTTCCCGGTGAGGCCGTAGATGCGCGCCAGCTCGTCGTTGACGAAGGTGTCGCGCGACGTGAGCAGGTCCGCGAAGCGCCCCTTGCGCCCGAAGACGACGTCCTGGACGAAGAGCGCGTTCTCCTTCGCCGCGGACTCCGCCAGCTTCGTGGTGACGTTAGGGAAGCGCGTGGTGTTGGGCCGGATGTTCGCGTAGCGGGGCACGTCGAAGACGGCCTGGTGGTAGGCGTCCACCACGCCGCGCGCCCGGGGGTCCGCCATCATCCGGCGCGCCTCGGCGGCCACGCCCTCGCGCTTCGCCAGCATGCCCTCGCGAGCGGCGGCGAACAGCGCGTCGTCCGGCATGGAGTTCCAGAGCGCGTAGCTCAAGCGGGACGCCACCTCGAACGCGTCCAGCGGCACCTTGCCGTCCGCCGCCTGCGTGCTGCGCTCCACGCGGTAGAGGAACAGGGGCGACTGGAGGAAGCCCTCCAGCACCAGCCGCAGTCCGCCCTGGAACGCGGCCATCGTCGGGTACGCCTTGGGGCCTTCGCGGTACAGCTTCAGGTACGTCTCCACCTCGTCCGCGGTCAGCGGGCGGCGCAGGGCGCGCAGGCCGAAGGACTCCACGAACGCCTTCGCGCGCGCCTCGTCCGTGGTGCTCCCCGCCGGCAACAGCTTGCCCAGCTTCGTCGCGTCCGTGGCCACCTGCCCGGCCAGGTCCGCCGCCGCGCGCTGGTACGCGCCCCACAGCGCCTCGTCCACCGACAGCGCGCGAGCGTCGTTGTCGAAGAGGAAGCCGCTCTGGGACGGGTCCGCGCGGAACGACTGCGCCAGCGCCGTGGGCGCCGCGTCCAGCTTGAGCAGGTCCTTCACGGTGCTCAGCCACTGCGCATGCGTCAGCCGCGCGACGCGCGTCGAACGCGCCGGCTGCTCGACACCGGCAGGGGGATTGTTCGTCCCGCCAGGGCCAGGATTGCGCGGATTCGCCGCGTCAGAAATCTGGCCTTCGCAGGCAGTCAGGAAACTCAAGGTTCCCGCGAGCAGCGCGGAAGTCCACCGTCGTTGACGTAGCGCCATGGGGGGAAGCGCCTCCGTTCGTTGGAGGTCATCCCACTGGGGATACGTCAGGAAGTCAATCCGCACCCTGGACGGCCAGGCGGCCTCCCACACGAATACTGGAAACCGCCGCCGGCACCGGATCTTCCGGGAGCTCAGCCCGGGATGAGGAAGCGCGCGATGACGCGCTTGAGGCCCACGTTGCCGCCGAACTCCACGGTGACCTTGGCGTTGGGGCCACTGCCCTCCGCGGCGACGATTCGGCCGGAGCCGAACTGTTCGTGGCGCACGCGCATGCCGCGCACGTCTCCGCCCACGCCGTCCATGTCGGACGACGCCTGCGAATAGCTGCGGTCCACGCGCGGGCCCGTCTCGTCATCGTCCCAGTTGCGGCGGCGCTGCGGCATGGCGGCGGCGCGCGGCGGGGGCGGCAGGTCGTTCTCCTTGAAGCCGAACAACGCCTGCGGCACGTCCGCGAGGAAGCGGCTGGGCGGGTTGTACTTGAGCTCGCCGAAGAGGGAGCGGCACTGCGCCAGGCTCACGAAGAGCCGCTTGCGCGCGCGGGTGAAGCCCACGTAGCAGAGCCTCCGCTCCTCGGCCATCTCCTCGCCGTTGTCCGGATCGTCGCCCTTGAGCGCGCGCGAGTGCGGGAAGACGCCGTCCTCCAGGCCAGTGAGGAACACGGCGTCGAACTCCAGGCCCTTGGCCGCGTGCAGCGTCATCAGCGCCACGCGGCCCTCGCTCACCTCCGCGTCCGCCTCGCCCACCAGGCTGATCTGCTCCAGGAAGGCCTGCAGCGGTGGCACGTCCGCGGTGAGCGGCGCGGAGTCCACGCCCTCCGGCGCCTCCTCCTCGCGCGCTTCCGCCGCCAGGGCGGAGGCCACCATGTCGGACGCGCGCTTCAGGTCGAACTCCTGCGCCGCGCCCAGGAGTTCCTTCAGGTTCTCCGCCCGGGTGAGCGCCTCGTCGCTGCCTTCCGCGACGAGCGTCTCCACCAGCTTCGACTCCTTGAGCATCTGGTCCACCGGGCCCGCCGCGTCCTTCGCCGTGAGGGCGAAGGCGTGCAGTGATTGGATCAGCTGGTGGAAGCCGCCCAGCCGCTTCTGCGCGGTGGCGTTAAGGGAGGGGATGCGGTGGCGCTCGCCCAGGGCATCGAAGAGGCTCAGTCCCTGCTCGTTCGCGAAGTCCCTCAGCCGCTCCTCGGTCGTGTCACCGATGCCGCGCGCCGGCACGTTGAGCACGCGCAACAGGTCCATGTCCGAGCTCGGACTCGCCATCAGCCGCAGGTACGCGGACGCGTCTCGCACCTCCGCGCGGTCGTAGAAGCTGCGTCCGCTCACCAGCTGGTACGGCACGCGCGCCAGCCGCAGCGCCTCCTCCAGCACGCGGCTCTGCGCGTTGGTCCGGTAGAACACCGCCATGCTGGAGAACTTGATGAGGCCCTCGCGCTGCACGGCCAGGATGCGCCGGGCCACCTCCTGAGCCTCCGCGCGCTCGTCGCGGTGAAGCATTAGCTCCAGGTTCTCCCCCCTGGGCCGCTCGCTCCAGAGCTTCTTCTGCATGCGGCGCGGGTTCTTGGAGATGACCTCGTGCGCGGCGGTGAGGATGTTCTGGTCGGAGCGGTAGTTCTGCTCCAGCTTCACCACCTTGGCGCCCGGGTACTGCATGGGGAACTGGAGGATGTTGTCCACGTCCGCGCCGCGCCAGCGGTAGATAGACTGGTCGTCGTCGCCCACCACCACCAGGTTCGCGGACGGCGGCGGGGCAAGCTGGCGCAGGAACGCGTACTGCACGGGGTTGGTGTCCTGGAACTCGTCCACCAGCACGTGCGTGAAGCGCGTGCGGTAGCGCTCCAGCACGTCCGGCCGGTCACGGAAGAGCTTCACGAGGAGCAGCAGCAGGTCCCCGAAGTCCACCGCGTTCGCCGCGCGCAGCAGCTTCTGGTAGCCCGCGTACACGCGCTGGGCGATCAGCCCGCGCATGTCCCCCCCCTCCACGCGCATGTCATCCGGCAGCCGCGCGGCGTTCTTCTCCTGGTCGATGCGGTGCAGGATCTCCCGTGGAGAGATCGCGGACTCCACGCCCGTGTCGCGCATGGCGCGCTTCACCAGGTTGAGCTGGTCGCCGTCGTCATAGATGAGGAAGGACCGCGTCAGGCCCGCGGCCTCCGCCTCGCGGCGCAGAATCATCGCCGCGGCCGAGTGGAACGTGCTCACCACCAGGTCGTTGGCCTGCGCGCCCAGGAGCTGGGTGAGGCGCTCACGCATCTCGCGCGCGGCCTTGTTGGTGAAGGTGACGGCCAGGATGCGCCACGGGAAGACGCGGCGGACCTTCACCAGGTGGGCCACGCGGCGGGTGATGACGCGCGTCTTGCCGCTGCCGGCGCCCGACAGCACGAGCAGGGGGCCGTCGCCGTGGAGCACGGCTTCCGCCTGGGGCGGGTTGAGGTCTTCGAGGAGGGCGGTTTCGTGGGCGTTCACGGAGGGTTCCACCAGGGGGAAGAACCCCGTCTTCTAACGTCTTTCGCGCGACGGTGCCGGGTCTTCCAGCAGGCCCTGTCGCCCGCCGGGCCGCCCGCCCTCGGGACGGGCATGAGCGTGGGATATAAAAGGGCCCACCTGCCATGTCCGACACCCCGTCCCCCCCGACCCAGGCCCAGCTCGACCGCTACGCGGAGCTGTTCACCCAGAGCCTCACCCTGCGCCACTTCGGCGCCCGGATGTCCTTCCCCGAAGGGCGCAAGGTGGTGGTGGAGCTTCCGGAGGTGCAGCCGCACCACCGGGGCGGCCTGGGCAGCTCCGCCGTCAACGGCGGCGTGCTGGCGGCCCTCTTCGACATCGCCATCGGCTGCACGCCGGCACTCCGGGACACCACCCGCCGCTGCGCCACCGTCCAGCTGTCCATGAGCTTCGAGCGCCCCGTCACCGGAGACCGCTTCCACGTGGAGGCCGTCATCGACAACGGCGGCGCGTCCACCCTCTTCGCCTCCGCGAAAATCATCGATGCCGAGGGCCGGGTGTGCGCCCGCTGCCAGGGCGTCGTGCGCGTCTCCAACCAGCAGTGGGCCTCCGGCGAGAGCCCCGCCACCAACTGACATTCCCCCACCC